>DATNOG010000043.1:0-24878 GCA_035601415.1 Pyrinomonadaceae bacterium
TGCCGGCCCATCAGCATCGAACCTAGTAAGTACAATGCCGCACCTACTGCGATGATGAGTGCTACCACGATGATCGGCGAGCAGTAGTAGATCGCCTTCACCACGGGACTGCTTTGCACCCGGATGGCCTGCTCCTTCTGCTCAGGAGTCATTTGTTCGGCGCGCGGCGAGCTATCGATCGCTTCAGTGATCATTCGTTCATAACCGACGCGTTGGAAGAACAGCGTGGTGAACGCCAGCAGGGCAATTGTGGAGATGATCGCGGCCGCGAGAAAGCGCGGTCGCTCGCGCAGCGACTCAAACACGCGGCCCGGCTCGAAGAAAATTCCGGTTAAAGTTTGTCCGGTGGACATTGCTGCCGCGTCCGTCGTCTCAGAGACAGGCACGGGCGGGGGCGGTGGTGGCACAAAGTCATTGCTGTTGGGATCGCTCATTGTCTTATCCTCCGTTGTTGATAGAGGACGGGGAGATGTTTTCCGTCCGCATCAGAAAAAGTTTCGGCAGAGATACGTCCTGGCCAAGATCTTTGTTTCGTCCACAGATTACGCAGATTCCACAGATTTAGACAAGACAGATAGAAAACATTACCGCCGCGACTCGCCCTTGCTTTCATGCTGGTTTTCGAATCTGTGTAATCTGCGAAATCTGTGGAGAAGCTTTGTCCCAACCGGGCACGCGAATGCAGGCCACACTATGTCCCGGAAAGATTTCGCGCAACTCCGGATCGATCCGCGCACACTCGTCAACAGCAATCGGACAGCGCGTGCGAAAGTGGCAGCCGGACGGCGGATTAATAGGCGTTGGAACATCGCCGCCAAGCACGATGCGCTCGCGTTTGTGTTTCGGATCGGGAACGGGGATGGCAGACAGCAGTGCCTTGGTATATGGGTGCAGCGGTTGCGCGTAGAGATCAGCCGCCGTCGCAATTTCAACAATGCGTCCGAGATACATCACCGCAACGCGCGTCGAGATGTGTTCAACCACCGCTAGTCCATGCGAAATAAAAAGGTACGCAAGCTTGAACTCCTCTTGCAGATCCTGAAGCAGGTTGACTACCTGCGCCTGCACTGAAACATCGAGCGCCGAAACCGGCTCGTCCGCAACGATCAGTTTGGGATTGAGTGCCAGCGTGCGCGCGACGCCGATGCGTTGCCGCTGGCCTCCCGAAAACTCGTGCGCATAGCGCTTGCTGTAATCGGGATTCAAACCTACTCGCTTGAGCAGTTCGGCAACGCGCTCGCGCCTTTCTTTCTTCGTGCCAATTTTGTGAATAACCAGCGGCTCGCCGACGATGCTGCCAACTTTCATGCGCGGATTTAGCGAGGCGTATGGATCTTGAAAGACGATCTGCATCTCGCGACGCAACGCGCGCAGGTCATGCTTACCGAGCGAGATCACATCGCGGCCTTCAAAGGTTATCTCTCCGGCAGTTGGCTCAATCAGGCGCAACAAACAGCGGCCAACGGTTGACTTGCCACATCCAGACTCACCGACCAGACCCAGCGTCTCGCCGCGAAAGATTTCAAACGACACGCCATCGACCGCGCGCACCACATCATCGCTGCCCTCAACCGGGAAATGCTTTACCAGTCCCTTTACGTTAACTAGCGTGTGGCGTGAGCTTGTAGGTGACATTGGTTGAGCGGTTTGAAATAAATTTACCATTTACCATTTATCAACTCTGATCAAGTGGTAGCGTCAACTCCTTGGAGTGCGCTGGCCTGGCAGCGCTTTGGTCCCACTTACGTATCTAGCCCATCAGGTTGAATGCTTCTCGATAAAGCCGCGCCCGGCCAGCACAGGCCAAAGCGGCGCCGGGCCGCCGCACTCCAAGGAGTTGACGCTTCCACTTGATCAGAGTTGAGAAATGGTAAATCTTCTTTTAAAGCTGTTTCGATTCGCCTGCAACTTGATTGTCCGCCGCCACCGCCGCCGCCAAATCAAACAGCACACAACGAACCTTCACGCCACCTTCGAGATCGTAAAGTGGTATCTCTTCCGCGGTGCAGCGCGGCATGCGATAAGGACAGCGCGGCGCGAAGTGACAACCGGGCGGAAGGTCAGTAGGACTCGGCACTGTGCCTTCAATAGTCTCCAGACGTCCAGCTTTAGCCGCCGTCGCGCTGGTGAGTTTCGGAACTGATCGCAGCAAGCCTTCTGTATACGGATGGCGCGGGCGCGCGAACAATTCTTCAACCGGCGACTCCTCAACGAAGCGACCGGTGTACATTACCGCTACGCGATCCGCTACTTCAGCAACCACACCCAAATCGTGCGTGATTAAGAGCACCGCCAACTCGCGATTCTTTCGCAGCTCATTCAACAACTCGAGAATCTGCGCTTGAATGGTAACGTCCAATGCGGTGGTCGGTTCATCGGCGATCAAAAGCTTTGGATCACAAGCGAGCGCCATCGCAATCATCACGCGCTGGCGCATGCCGCCCGAAAGCTGATGTGGATAATCGTCAATGCGTCGCGCTGGGTCGGGAATGGAAACTTCGCGCATTGCTGCGATAGCCGCGGCGCGTGCCGCTTTGCGCGAAAGTTTGCGATGCAGCCGCAAGGCTTCGGCAATCTGTTCGCCGACAGTAAAAACAGGATTCAGCGACGTCATTGGATCCTGAAAGATCATGGCAATGTCGTCGCCGCGAATCGCGCGCATCTCGCTGTCTGACAGTTTTAGCAAGTTCCTGCCATCAAAACTAATCTCGCCCCCAACAATTTTTCCCGGCGGCGCTATCAGACGCATGATCGAGAGCGCTGTGATTGATTTGCCGCACCCGGATTCGCCAACCAGCCCCAGCAACTCGCCACGATCAATATAAAAACTTATGCCGTCAACGGCACGCACCAGCCCGGCGCGTGTAGGAAAATGCGTTTGCAGATTGGTTACTTCAAGCAAGTGCGACATCTTCACACAGTGGACGTCTCTTTGTACTCACCCCAGACATTGCGCAAACGATTGCTAATCTCGCCGACGGTGGCGTAAGCCTCAACGCTATCGAGAATGAATGGCAAAAGATTTGCTGTGCCGCGCGCCGCTGCTTCTAATTTCGCGAGCGCTGTTTCAACCGCCGTAGCATCACGCCGCTCGCGCACCGCGCGCAGGCGTTCTATTTGCTGTTGTTCGATGGCGGGGTTGACGCGCAACGTCGGCACCGTGGACGCTTCGTTGCTTTGAAAACGGTTTACGCCCACAACAATCGACTCATCTTTTTCAATAGCGCGCTGGTAACGATACGCCGACTCCTGAATCTCCTTCTGCACATAGCCGGTCTCAATCGCACGCAGCATGCCGCCCATCGCGTCAATCCGCTCGAGGTAGTTTGACGCGCGATCTTCAATCTCATGAGTCAACTGCTCAATCGCATACGAACCAGCCAGCGGGTCAGCCGTTTCAGCGACACCCGATTCGTAGGCAATCACCTGCTGCGTTCGTAAAGCGAGCCGCGCCGCTTCTTCGGTTGGCAAGGCCAGTGCTTCATCCATTGCGTTTGTATGCAGCGACTGCGTGCCACCGAGCACCGCTGCCAGCGCCTGGATGGTGGTGCGCACGACATTCACTTCGGGTTGTTGCGCAGTCAAAGATGAGCCGGCTGTCTGCGTGTGAAAGCGCAGCATCTGCGAACGAGCGTCACGCGCTTTGAAGCGATCGCGCATGATGCGCGCCCAAAGCCTGCGCGCGGCGCGAAACTTGGCAATCTCTTCCAGCAGATTATTGTGCGCGTTGAAGAAGAATGAAATGCGCGGCGCGAAATCATCAACCTCCAGTCCGGCTTTCAGTGCTGCTTCGACATACGTAATGCCATCTGCCAGCGTAAAAGCAACCTCCTGAACTGCGGTCGAGCCTGCTTCGCGAATGTGGTAACCGCTGATTGAGATCGTATTCCAGTTGGGCACTTCATGCGCGCAAAACGCGAACGTGTCCGTAACCAGGCGCAGCGATGGCGCCGGTGGATAGATGTATGTGCCGCGCGCGATGTACTCCTTGAGAATGTCGTTTTGCAGCGTGCCTTTCACTTTTTCAAACGGAACATTTTGTCGCCGCGCCACCGCGAGATAAAGCGACAAGAGAATTGCTGCGGTGGCGTTGATGGTCATTGAAGTCGAGACACTATCGAGTGGAATGCCATCAAACAAGCGGAGCATGTCTTCGAGCGAATCGATGGCTACGCCGACTTTTCCGACTTCGCCTGTGGAGAGCGCATCGTCCGAGTCGAGCCCGATTTGCGTCGGCAAATCGAAAGCCACCGAAAGCCCGGTGGTGCCTTGTGCCAGCAAATATTTGTAGCGCGCGTTGGACTCCTCGGCCGTCGCATAACCGGCATATTGCCGCATGGTCCACAAGCGGCCGCGATACATATTTGAATAAATGCCGCGTGTGTAGGGAAATTCGCCAGGTGGATTTAGATCTTTTTCATAGTCTACCGGTTCGGTGTTGGTTGGATCGAAAGCCGCGGGCAGATCAATTCCTGAAGAAGTTTCAAAACGTTTGCCACGTTCAGCGTGGGTTCTGGTCGGCATTGGTCGTTGAATCGAATTCCTTAACTTGAAGAGTAGCGACGAGTGCAAAGCGTAACATAAGTTTAGCTAGTCATCGCCACTGAGCGGAAAGCATTGGGCAAGTCATTGCGGAACTGCGAGCGGTAGCGACCGGATGCTGGAATTCAGCTGGAATAAAGACACTTCAATAAAAACTGACGATTATTTTGGTTGAGTCTTGCATCCGGTCGCTATCACCACCCCACGCGGGGTCCGCTCGCGGTTCTTTAAACAGTTGCCAGACGTGTGCGTGCGTCTTTTCATTGAAGCACTCGTTATTGGGTATAGTGGATTCATCAGTCGGAGAAACTATCAACCATGAGCGCAGTAACTGTTGCAAAGCGCGGCGCGGATCGTATTCGCCGCGGACACCTTTGGATTTATAGCAGTGACCTGGCGGACACGAGCGACGCGGTGGGCGGATCGATTGTGCGCGTCGAGGATGAGCATCGCAATTTTATTGGCCAGGCTTTTTATAGTGACAGCTCGCAAATCGCGCTTCGTTTTCTTACACAAACCCGCGACTCGATCAACCGCGAATGGTGGCGCCGGCGAATTCTCGAGGCAGCGGCGCGGCGCCCTAATGGTGGCCAGGAAACAAACGCCTACCGGTTGATTTACTCCGAAGGCGATCTGCTGCCCTCGATAATTCTCGATCGTTACAGCGATGTGCTGGTGCTGCAAACACTGTCCCAGGGTTCGGAAACGATCAAGCCGCTGCTGGTTGAATTACTGATCGAACAATTCTCGCCACGCGCCATTATCGAGCGCAATGACGTGCGCGTGCGCCAGCATGAAGGATTGGAATTGTTAACCGGAACGCTTTACGGCGAAGCGCCTCTGGAGTTTGAAATCCTTCAGGACGGCATTCGTTTTCTGGTCGCCCCGCTTTCCGGGCAAAAGACGGGATCGTTTCTCGACCAGCGGGAGAACCGGCTAGCTGCTCGCAAGGTAGCGCACGGACGTGCGCTCGATTGTTTTACTTTCAATGGCGCTTTCGCGTTGCAACTGGCGGGCGTGTGCGATCAAGCTACCGGCATAGACATCTCGGCGGAAGCAATTGCCACCGCCAAGCGCAATGCGGAAATCAACAACATCACAAACGTCGAATTTCGCGAGGCCAATGTTTTTGACGCACTGCGCGAAATGGAAGCAAGTGGCGAACGTTTCGACACGATCGTTTTGGACCCCCCGGCCTTTGCCAGGAATCGCGCCAGCATCGCGCCGGCCGCGCGCGGCTATAAAGAGATCAATCTGCGTGCTATCAAGTTACTAAACCCGGGCGGCGTGCTTATCACCTGCACCTGCTCGTATCACATGTCGGAAGAATTGTTTTTGAAGCTGATTGCTGAAGCAGCTAATGACGCGCATCGGCGAGTGCAGTTGCTGGAAAAGAGAACCCAGGCCAGCGATCACCCGATTCTGTTTGGAGTTCCTGAGACTTATTACTTGAAATGTGTGATTGCGCGAGTGTTTGATTGATGCGACCTAAAGAGTTTTTGGCCGCGGATGAACGCGGATGAAAGCGGATTCTGAAATTGTGGCAAGTAGTTCAGAGTCCAACCTTTAGGTTGCCCGGTTGCGAAAGAGCAAGCTAAAGCATGGACTCTGAACTGCTTGTGTAATCGCGGTGGGAAGAAATGGGAAATCCAATCCGCGTTTATCCGCGGCTAAATTTTGGTTGGGATCAACTCTGCGAAGTCCCGGTGCGGACACTCTCGGCGAGACGTTTTGCATCCGGCAGCGCTTCGAGCGCACGCAGCACCTGCGGATCGCTGTCGAGTAACACGCGCGCGCCGGCATCATTGGAAAATCCGGCCGTAACAATTTCTTCGCGCAGCCGCAACTTCACAAAATCCAAATCCGTATCAAGCTGCGTATTAGTCAACTGCGACTCACTGTCGGTTCGCACGAAGTTGCGAAAAGCCTCGAGCACGCGATCGCTGATCACGTAGTCTCCGGCTTTGGGATTGCGGCCGTACTGCACCTTGTCAACTTTGTAAGCTTCCAGACCGGGAACCAAACCGGCGGCAAGTTGGCGCGTGAACTGGAACGCAGCTTCGGCGATTCTGTTTCGCAGCGGCGAAAATGTAAGTGGCTTAACATCGATGTCCGGCGTAATACCACCGCCGCCATAGAATACGCGTCCCGCGGCTGTCTTCACCGCCGGACCACTTTGCGGATGAGGTGTCGGCGAAGCCTGCGCAAGAGGCGACTCACCGGTCTTGGATTGCGAGGCACTCGGTTGTGGCTTTGTCTGGTCCTCGTCATGCCGCGTGTAATAGTCGTAAAGCGAACCACTCGAGTAATCGCGTTGCAAAGACCGGCCGTAAGGCGTGTAGTAACGCGCTGTCGTCAACGTCAGGCCGGTATTAAACGGCAACTGGAATACGTGTTGGACCAGGCCTTTGCCGAAACTGGTTTCACCCACAATCAAGCCTCGGCCATGATCCTGAATTGCGCCGGCGACAATTTCCGAAGCCGATGCGGTACCGCGATTAATCAACACGACAAGCGGCACATCTTCCGGATCGGAGCCGCTCGATTTGTAAACAATTGGATCGCTGTATTCCGTGCGTCCCTTCACTGACACAACTACCTGGCCACGCGGCAAAAACTCACTTGCAACATCGATCGCCTGATTGAGTAGTCCGCCTGGATTGCCGCGCATGTCGAGCACAAGCTGGCGCATGCCCTCTTTCTTCAGTTTGCCAATCGCCTCGCGCAATTCTTCGTCGCTGGTGCTCTGAAACCCGCCGGTCAGTCCAACATAACCAGTGCCCGCTCGTAGCATGTAGGCATTGCGGATAGAAGGAAGCGGAACTGAATCGCGGATTATCGTAAACGTAAGTGGTCCTTCCGACCCGGCGCGATCCACTTTCAGCGTAACCGGCTCGCCGCGACCGCCGCGCACGTTTTTCGATACTTGATCGCTGGTCCAATCGCGCGCGTCTTTGCCGTCTACTTCCAGTATGCGATCGCCGTAGCGTAATCCCAGGCGACCGGCTGGAGTGCCCTCGACCGCGGACTGAATATAGACGCCGTCGCGATGCTGCACGATCGTTACGCCGATGCCGTAAAAACGCGAGTCCTGATCTTCTTTCAGCTTCCTGAATTCGTTGTATGGGAAATACATCGAGTGCGGATCGAGCGTCGACAGCATTCCCTGAATGGCGGCCTGGGTCGCCTTTTCATAGTCGATGTCGCCGGCATAGCGGCCGGAGATCGCTTCGATCGCCTCGTTGTAATCTTTCTCAATATCGTCGGCCTGTGTATAAGAAACGGCGCCGCTGGCAGGGGTGCTACGGCGGAACCGCCGCGAGCGGCCAATCGTGCCCCCGACGAGCGCTGCAATCAGGACAATTGCGCAGGCAATAATGGCAAATCGTTTACTCATAACTAATGCTTAACCTTCGAACAACCAGCAAACCCAAGGAATATTAACATAAGCGCGCGTGTTTCTTCTGCTACGGGCGAAGGCAGCGCGGTGTGGTATATTCGCCGCCAGAGCCTTGCAACCATCGCATGACACTTTCCCTGTCCATTGTTGTCCCTGCCTACAACGAAGGTGCGCGCTTGGCAAGATCGTTGCGGGATATAGTGTCTTACCTGCAAAACTATCCAGCGGACACTGAGTTAATCGTCGTTGACGACGGCTCTACTGACAACACGGCCAACACGGCGCGACAAGAGCTGGCCAACTCGCAAAACGTCCGCACTTCAGTTATCAGCTACAAATCTAATTTGGGAAAAGGACGAGCGGTCAGGTTGGGACTGCTCGCTTCTCGCGGCGACATCGCGTTGTTTACCGACGCAGATCTCTCAACCCCAATCATCGAGACGCCGAAATTAGTCGATCCGATTGCGCGCAACGAATGCGATCTCGCATTTGGATCACGTGCGCTTGATCGCAGTTTGATCGGCGTGCACCAGCCGTGGGGGCGGGAACAGGGCGGCCGGGTATTCAATCTTGCCGTGCGTCTCGCTACCGGTCTTCCGTTCTGGGACACTCAATGCGGCTTTAAGGCTTTCAGTATGAAAGCTTGCCGGCCAATCATCGAAGGCGCAACTATCGATCGATTCGGATTTGATGTTGAGCTGCTTTATGTTGCGTATCGCGCGGGTTTGCGACTGAAGGAAATCCCGGTGCGTTGGGACCATGCTGAGGGCAGCAAGATCAGCTTCGCCAGCGATAGTGTGAAGATGCTGAGCGAGGTAGGAAGAATCCGCCAGCAAGCGCGCCGGGGAGTTTACGATCGAGCGATCAGTGAAGTGCGCGCGCTACAATAGGCGCAAGAGTGCGATATTCGTTTTAGCAATATGTTAACTCCCGATCAATTCCGCGGCATTGCACTGGCGATGGACGACGCCATCGAAAGCGCGCACATGGGCCATCCTGACTTTCGCGCCAACGGCCGGATCTTCGCGACACTTCATCCTGGGAATGAATCCGGAATGGTTAGGTTAACGCCGGAGCAACAGCAGGAGTTTTTACGTGAAGGACCGGATGCATTCGTGCCGGCGAGTGGCGCCTGGGGACGGCAGGGATGCACGACTGTGAATTTGGCGGCCGTGGATGAAGACACGTTAGGCGAGGCGATCACACTTGCATGGCGGAACACCAAAAAGCAGAGTGTCGTTAAGCGTAAGAAGAAAAAATGACTGCACGACTGAACGTCAATATCGATCACGTCGCAACTGTGCGCCAGGCGCGGCGCGCGCCTGAGCCCAGTGTTGTCGCCGCCGCCATGCTTTGCGAACAGGCCGGCGCGGACGGCATCACCGTTCACTTGCGCGGCGACCGCCGTCACATTCAGGACGACGACATTCGCGCCCTGCGCCAAACCGTCACCACCTATATGAATCTCGAGATGGCGGCAACTGAAGAGATGCTGAAGATCGCACTCGAGATACGCCCGGATGCGGTGACGCTCGTTCCGGAAAGTCCAAATGAAATAACTACTGAAGGCGGACTGAACGTAACGGCAAATATTGCCATCGTGCGCGCTACCGTAAGCCGGCTGCGACAAGCTGGAATTCTCGCCAGTCTCTTTATCGATCCCGACACAAAACAGATCGAAGCAGCACACGAAATAAACGCACAGCAAATCGAGTTATGCACCGCGCCTTACGCAGACGCGACGCTGGGCTCCCGCGGATTTCACGGAGAAGGCGCTTTGCGCGTCGGTCAGGAATTAAGAAGACTGCGCGAGGCGGCGGCGCTGGGAATGCAATATGGACTACTAATCGCGGCGGGCCACGGCTTGACCTACCGTAACGTCGGTGCGGTAGCGGCGATCTCCGACGTTACCGAATTCAATATCGGTCACAACATTATTGCGCATGCGGTTTTTGTTGGCTTGGAAAGCGCGGTTGTGGAAATGCGTGCTGCGATTCAATCGGGAAGCTGAAGTTTAGGACAGCCCTGGTTGCTCAGTTTTAATAAAGTGTGACGCGAATAGTTGCGCTCTGAACTGCTCGTCTTAACTGCGTGAGGCGCCAGCCAATTGTAAACGGACCATTGAGCGTTCGAGTTTAGCGCGGGCCGTTTCAAAATCTTCTTCAGTTCCAGTCCAGGCAGTCAATTGTTTCTCGACGTGCTCGCGGGCCAAACGAGCGCGCGCCGCATCAATTTCTTCAGGTCGTTCGGCAACTTCCGCCAAAACGGAAACCTTATCTTCCTTCACCTCAACAAAGCCGCCAGAAACGTGAAGCTGCGAAGTCCTCCCGCCGGTGGAGTAGGACAAAACGCCGGTTTGTAATTGAGAGATCAGCGGCGTGTGGCCCGGCAGAATGCCAAGTTCGCCATCGAGGCCCGGGACCGTCACCATGTCGACGGATTCTGAGAGCACGCGGCGTTCAGGTGTTACTACTTCTAATTGCAGTTGAGCCATAAGCGTAGGACAGGCATTCCTGCCTGTCTTGAGTGGGACAGGCATTCCCGCCTGTCCTATTCGATCAAACAAACGGACAGGCAGGAATGTCTGTCCTACTGCGCGATTGTCTTGCCTTTTTCGACCGCTTCTTCGATCGTGCCCACCATGTAAAAAGCTTGTTCGGGCAAGTCGTCGTGTTTACCGTCAACGATCTCGCGGAAGCCCCTAATCGTGTCCTCGAGCTTGACGTACTTTCCCTCAAGTCCGGTGAACTGAGCGGCGACAAAAAATGGCTGCGAAAAGAAGCGCTGCACTCTGCGCGCGCGGGAAACAATTAACTTGTCTTCATCAGACAATTCATCAAGACCCAGAATCGCAATGATGTCCTGCAAATCCTTGTAACGCTGGAGCACTCGTTTCACGTCCTGTGCAGTCGCGTAGTGTTCGGCGCCAATGATGCGTGGATCGAGAATGCGCGAAGACGATGTCAGCGGATCCACCGCGGGATAGATTCCGAGCTCGACGATTTGTCGCGAAAGCGCCGTGACTGCGTCAAGGTGCGCAAAGGTAGTGGCCGGCGCGGGGTCAGTGTAATCGTCAGCAGGAACATAAACAGCTTGGATCGAAGTAATCGATCCAGTCTTGGTTGAAGTAATGCGTTCCTGCATCTCGCCCATTTCCGACGCCAGGTTTGGTTGATAACCCACCGCCGACGGCATGCGTCCTAGCAGTGCCGACACTTCCGAACCTGCCTGCGTAAAACGAAAGATGTTGTCGATGAAGAGCAATACATCGAGGCCTTTGTCGCGGAAATACTCCGCGACGGTCAGGCCGGAAAGCGCGACGCGCAGACGGGCTCCGGGCGGTTCCGTCATCTGGCCATAGATCAATGCCACCTTGGATTGGCCAATCGCGTTCATGTCCACCTTTGTCATGTCAAACTCGCCGGTGTCATGAAAGTGTTTGTTAAAGGCGTCACCAAATTGAATAACCTGAGACTCGACCATCTCGCGCAGTAGATCGTTTCCTTCGCGAGTTCTTTCACCGACACCCGCGAAAACAGAAAAGCCGGAACGAGCTTTCGCGATGTTATTGATCAACTCCATCACGATAACTGTCTTGCCCACGCCCGCGCCGCCAAACAAACCAATCTTGCCGCCGCGCACAAACGGTTGAATCAGGTCGATGACTTTGATGCCCGTCTCGAACATCTGCAACTCGGTTGACTGCTCTTCAAATGTAGGCGCGTGCCGATGGATGGGATAACGTTCGGTGTATTTGACGGCGCCGAGATTGTCAACGGGATCGCCGATAACGTTGAGGATACGGCCCAGAGTTCCTTCGCCAACCGGCATAGTGATTGGACCGCCGGTATCGATGGCCTTCATGCCACGCACCATGCCGTCTGTTGGCAACATCGAAACTGTGCGCACGCGTCCTTCGCCAAGATGCTGTTGCACTTCGGCAACCACATTGATTGGCGTGGGCACATCAAATCCTTCGGAAACAATTCGCAGCGCCTGGTAGATTGGCGGCAGATGTTTTTCCGGAAACTCAACATCAACCACGGGACCGATAATCTGAACAACGCGGCCGGCTGATTGCCCATCTCCATTAGCGTTTACGCTGGACGTAGCCATACTTTATTTCGACTCCTCTTTCATAGCCTGTAACGGCGGAAAAACTGGCAGGTTTAAAAGCCAGTCAAGATATCACAGGGCTGAAAGTTGCGCCAAGCGCACCCTTTTAGAATCCGCTGAAAGGTTCAAGCCGGACCAATACTTCATCATCGCTCATGAACTACAGAACTTTTGTGACCCTGGTCTCAAGCTTCAGGGCAACAACAATCGCCTGCCCTGGGGCTCGCGCTGCAGCTTGCGGCCCTGATTACGGCCCATCGAGCTATGTAAAAATTGCTTATTGAATTCCGTAAGCGAATTGCCGTAAGCTCTTTCTTGCAGCTGCCCCAAGCTGTTTACCCCACCTCACTCACCGGAAAATCGTTCCGTGCATCCGACAGGGTCGGATCTTCAGTTGAGTTCGGCTCAGCGAGAGTGTCTCTTGCAGGCCAACGCGCGATCTGTAGTCAGCGGTACAGGCGGCCATGCTCGCGCACCTTTGTCCCTCCCGACGACCAGTTAGTTAACAAAGCCACTTCCCAATCAACCTAAGGAGATTTACCTCTGTGACGAACCCTCGTGTGCTCTCGCGTGTCTCACGCGCGAAAAAAAATTCCAACCGCATCTACTGGTCGCGTGCGGTGCTGGTAATCCTGGCGCTTGCCGGCCTGTGTGCTCTGCCTTTTTATGGCTTTGCGCAGAATGATTCGGCCAACCAATCCCCCACTTATCAATCTTCGTCAGACGGTTCAGCATTCATCGTTTATCAGGGACCTAATGGGCAGACCGTGTGCCGTGATGCCACGCTTGCTGAAGGGCGCGCTCTCAAGAGCAGCGCGAGATCTTCCGGCTTTCATCAAATCAATCACCTTAAGAACCAGACAATGCCTGCGTCCGGCTCTGGCGAAGCACCCGCCGGCAGCGGCCTGACAATTGTTTTGCGAGCCAGCGCACAGCTTGAACAAAACCCGCAGGCGAAGGCGGCTTTCATTGCTGCTGCCGCCAAATGGGAAGCCCTGATACAGGATCCTATAACCGTAGTGATCGATGTTGACTTTGGTCCAACGGTCTTCGGGATTGCCTTTCCCAGTTCAAATATTCTTGGGCTGACAGCTACGCAGGAACTTTATTACGTTGGCAATTATTCCGATATTCGTGGCCGCTTGATCAGTCACGCTTCCAGCCCATCAGAATCAGCCCTCTACAATGCGCTGCCCGTCGGCAGTGTGCCAACAGACCTCGGCAACGTCAGCACAGTATTCGTTGCCAGTCCGATTCTGCGGGCCCTGGGTAGCATCAGTCCGGTGGCTAACCCAGATACAGAACCGTACGGAGGCGCTCCGAAAATCGGCTTCAACTCCGCCTTTGGTTTTGACTTTGATCCAAGCGACGGAATAACCGGCGATCGAACTGACTTCGACGCTGTGGCCGTGCACGAGATTGGTCATGTGCTCGGGATCGGTTCGGATGTTGGCGTTCACGAACTGAATTCGTCGCAACCGATCTTCGTAACGGTCTGGGACCTGTTTCGCTTCCGTCCTGGCACTGCAAACTTAAATACGTTCGGTAGCGCTCAGCGAATTCTGTCCTCGGGAGGTTCGCAGGTTCAATTCAATGGTGGGCCAGAGCTGGGCCTTTCCACTGGCCGGCCCGATGGCAGCGGTGGCGATGGCAACCAGGCCAGTCACTGGCGTGATGATTTCAACGTAAGTGCAAACTACATCGGGATCATGGATCCCAGCATCATGCGCAATACGCGCGAAACGATGACTGCGAACGACATGAACTTGATTGATTCGCTGGGTTACACGATTGTCGCTGTACCTACGCCCACCCCAACGACAACGCCCACACCAACACCTGCTGTTAACACGGTGCAATTCACCAGCAGCACTGCTAGTACAACTGAAACGCTGAACGCCACAACCAAAGTTGATCTGCTTGTCACACGTACCGGTAACACATCGGGCGCAGCCACTGTGGATTATGCGACGACTGACGCGACCGCGAGCGAGCGGTCCGACTATATGGCGGCACTGGGAACGTTGCGGTTTGCTGCCGGGGAGACGTCGAAGATTGTCAGTGTCTTCATCGTTGATGATCGTTATGGCGAGGCGCCGGAAGTATTCAACCTAACCTTGAGCAATCCCATAGGTTGTACGCTCGGATCACCCGCAGCCGTTGCCGTGACCATTATCAGTAATGAGTCTGTTGACGGAGCGAATCCGGTTAAAGATGCGACATTCGATAGCGACTTTTTCGTACGTCAGCAGTACGTCGATTTCTTTAATCGCGAAGCCGACGCAGGTGGTCTGGCATTTTGGAAAGGCCAGCTTGATCAGTGCACCACTTCGGCGTGCCGCGACACGAAGCGAGTGAATGTGAGCGCAGCTTTCTTTCTTTCGATCGAGTTTCAGCAGACAGGGTACCTTGTCTACAAAACCTATCAAACCGCACTTAATTCCGGCGAGACTCTCAAGCTGCGCGAGTTTTTGCCCGACACACAGGAAATTGGCCGTGGCGTAGTGATTGGTCAACCCGGCGCCGATCAATTGCTCGACCAAAACAAGCAGCGCTTCTTCAATAACTTCGTGCAGCGCGCATCTTTCGTTGCCGCTTATCCTGGTTCAATGTCGGCAGCTCAGTTTATTGACAAGCTCAACGCCAACACTTTTGACCCGAGCAATCCAGGCTCGGGCGGAGCGTTAACTCAAAGCGAGCGAGACGCATTAGTTGGCCAATTGTCTGCCGATCCTACCTCGTTAAGCCTGCGCGCTCAGACACTCAGATCTGTGGCTGAAAACGCGATGTTCAGCACGCGCCAATCCAACAAGGCATTCGTCTTGATGCAATACTTCGGCTACCTGCGGCGCAATCCGAATGACGCGCCGGATTCTGACTTCGGTGGCTATAACTTTTGGCTGGGTAAGCTCAACGAATTCAATGGCAACTTTGTTAACGCCGAAATGGTCAGGGCGTTCATAGTGTCCGGCGAGTATCAGCAACGTTTTGGACCTTGATCGCGACTCTCGGCCAATGGAAAAGCCCTGCCGTTTTTCATTAAGCGGCAGGGCATTTCTGTTTGTTGCTAAACCGTGGTCTAAAGCTTTTCTTCAGGGTCAATCCTAATCTTCATGCGTTGCAGGACCTGCATGTCTTCGTCGGTTAGATCAAGCGTCGCGTCCCCGCCTTCCGCGTCTTCTTCTCCCGCATGAGGCCGCAGACCAATTTCCAGTCGCAATGTTAGTTCCATTTCATAGCCGGCATCTCGCAACCGTTCGATCGCTTCAGCAACTTTCGACGAGTTCTCGACCGATTCGTTGATAGCCGTCCCGATCTCGCGAACAATCTCTTTTGCGTCGTCGTCTATTTCCAAAGCTGCAAGACCCTCGGCAAACTCGAAACCAGAACCATTCAAGACTGTTTTGGTGTTGCAGACATGCTACGCGACCATATGAAGAGGGTCAACTAGCATCTTTCGCAGGTTGCCCTGCATGTAGCAGAGGAATATCTCAAACATTTCCTTGCGTAGGAAGCACTGATTTTCCATTCATCATTTCTTCAATTGTCCTTCCCGTTTCTGAGACTGCCCGGGGCTCGTGAAAAATGTCGGACGAGAAATCGCAAATGAAAAGCGGCGGATCCTGGCAGAGTTGAAGCTTTGAGGTTGAACTCTACACTTCTCTCAACTACTCTTAGCTTGAACACCCCCCGCACAGTTTAAGAGTCTTTTGAAGGAGAGGAGTTTTCTATGCCCGAAGTTGGAGAAACCGCTCCGGATTTCGAGTTGCCAAGCCATCTGGAAAAAGGAAAGAAGATAAAGCTCTCGGATTTCCGCGGCAAGAACAATGTGGTGCTGGCGTTTTATCCGCTGGCCTGGACGCCTGTTTGAACGGCGCAGATGCCTGCGTACGAGGCCGACCTCGAACGCTTTAAAGGCTATGATGCTCAGGTGCTGGGCATATCAGTCGACAGCGTGCCGTGTAACACCGCGTGGGCCAAGAGCCTGGGTTCCTTGTCCTACGATCTATTGAGTGACTTTCATCCGAAAGGAGAAGTCGCAAAACAATATGGCGCGTACCGCGACAGCGATGGTATCAGCGAACGCGCTCTTTTCATTATCGATAAAGAAGGCAAGCTCGCCTACAAAGATATTCACAACATTGCCGACCAACCGGACAATGAAGACCTGTTTGAAGTGTTGAGAAAACTGTAGAAAGACAGAGGTCAGAGATCAGAGATCAGAGATCAGTGGTCAGAGATCAGAAGTCGGACAGTAGTCCGCGTTTTGACTTTGGATCTCTGACCACTGACCGAAACCGACCTCTGACCTCTGATCTCTGACTTCTGAGTCCTATGTCCTTCTCGAGAAAATGCGTTCCCTTCACGCCGTTTGATGGTGAACTGGCAAAAAGCACGGTGGCGTTGGTCACCGCCGGCGGTGTTCATCTCAAAGAACAGGACGGGTTCAATATTGCCGATGAGTTGGGCGATCTGACGTACCGAATAATTCCGGAAGACGTTAACGCTGGTGACCTGATGGTTACACACCATCATTACGACCACAGCGATGCCGACCAAGACATCAACGTAGTTTTTCCGATCGACGCGCTTCGCGCTCTCCAGCAGGAAGGCTTCATTCGCGGAATCGCGAGGAAGCACGTAGGCTACATGGGCTACACCATGCAGCTCAAAGCGATGTATGAAGGAACGGCGCGTGAAATTGCCAACGAGATCGACAAGGGGTCGCGTGCCGATGTGGCCGTGCTGACTGGTGGTTGACCGAGCGTTTGTCACCGCACGGTCGTCGCGGTTCAGCGGGAAATTGAGATGAAAGGCATCCCAACGGTCTTGATAACGGTAAGCCCTGAAGTGTCGGCGCAAATGCGGCCGCCGCGGGCCCTTTATCCAAACGGCTTTAAGATCGGCAACAGTTTGGGTAAACCAAATATGCGCGAGTTGCAGGTGCAGGTGTTGCGCGATGCGTTATCGTTGTTGACGCAAAACACGCGACCCGGGAAGATCATTAAGCGGGACTACCCCGATTACGGGGAGTATCATGAACCGCCGCGAGTGAAAACATAGTTTCGGGTTTCGAGTTCACGATCCCTTTGTACAACTCGTAAACAATGCACACTCGCGCGCGACTTGACTTGAAAGGCGGTTGCTGACGCCTTTAACTCGGAACTCGAAACTCGAAACAGATTTATTTATGAGTAACACAATTGGAATCTTAACCGGTGGTGGCGACGCACCCGGACTCAACGCTGTGATCCGAGCGGTCGTGACCACGGCTGCCGGGCAATACGCCATGAAGGTCATCGGCATTGAGAATGGCTTTGAGGGATTGCTGGGCGTAACACAAACGCGCGAGTTGACAACGGCGGATGTCAGGGGATTGCTGCCGCGTGGCGGCACAATTCTGGGTACGCGCAATCGCGGCCGGTTTGTCGAGCGCGATGCGTCCGGAGCGACCATAAAAGTAGACGGCCTTTATCATGAAGCAGCGGAAAACGTGCGGCGACTGGGGATTGATGCACTGATAGCGTTGGGCGGTGAGGGCACGCTTACGATCGCGCAAGAGTTTGGTAAGTTTGGCATTCCAGTGGTCGGCGTTCCCAAAACGATAGACAACGATCTCGCTTGTACTGAACTCACTTTTGGTTTTATTACTGCGCTCGACATCGCCACTGATGCGCTCGATCGGTTGCACACCACCGCAGAGTCTCACGACCGCGTGATGATCCTGGAAGTCATGGGCCGGCACACCGGTTGGATCGCTTTACATTCCGGCATCGCCGGTGGCGCTGATGTAATCCTAATTCCCGAGATTCCTTTCACGATGCAGTCGGTTGCCGACAGAATTCGCGCGCGCGACGATGCTGGCTCCAACTTTAGTATTATCGTTGCTGCCGAGGGCGCAATTGAAACCGGTCATGACCTGATTTATCAGGACGCCGGTGACACTCATCACGCGCCACGCCTGGGCGGCATCGGCGCGTATTGTCAACGAGAACTTGAAGCGCTAACCGACAAAGAGACGCGCTGCGTGGTGCTCGGCCACCTGCAACGCGGCGGCAGGCCAAATGCTTTCGATCGCATGTTGGCGACAAACTATGGCGCCTGTGCGGTGCGTGCAGTTGTCGAAGGTAAGCAGGGAGTGATGGTGGCACTTCAGGCCGGCGACGTGATTACTGTGCCGATCTACCAGGCGATTGCCAACGTTAAGACAGTGCCGGCGAACGGGCAACTGGTGCGCACCGCGCGCGACACTGGTATTTCCTTTGGCGCACCGGACGAAGCAGAACACCATAGGCCAAAGAGCAAGCGTGGCGAACCCGTCTCCGCTTGCGGCTAAGCAGCAAAGTTAAGTTGAGCAAAACTAATTGTCAGTAGAAATCAAACAAAAACTACAGGGCGAACTCGACGAACTCGAATCTGAGTTGCGCGTTCATCTACCCAAAGAAATCAAGCGCGCGCTGGAGTTTGGCGATCTGCGCGAGAACTCGGAATATCGCGCGGCCCTCGATCGGCAAAACGTGGTGAAGGCCCGCATCGTCGAGTTGCGCCAGCGCATCAGTGAGATAGCTTCAATCGACCTCTCAAAGATTTCACGCGACAAAGCCGGCTATGGTTCGACACTGGTGCTGTTTGATTCTGAAAAGGATGAAGAAGTCACGTACCGATTGGTCACGCCCGAAGAGAGTGATCCGCAAAACGGTCTCATCTCGACGACGTCGCCTGTAGGCAAGAGCCTGATGGGCAAAGAAGAGGGCGACGAAGTTGTGGTGCGCACACCCGCCGGCGCGCGCAATTTTGAAGTGAGACGCCTGACTACAATTCATACCGAGATGGAAAACAAAGGCTGACCAGGCTTTGTACAAAGTCATAAACGCGATCGGGTTAGTGAATTCAGAACCCTCGATGGGAGTATGAATTTGTCTATCGAGTATATTGCATTGTGGGTCGACGAATACAGAACCGGAAGCGGACCGGGGTCCCCGCGCGGGTAGCCCGCGTGGGGTGGTGGATGCGACTGGGTCGGACTTGCGATATCCATTTCATGGATCGCCCAGAACGCTAGCTTACGATGACGTCGAATTCCACGCTTCGCAGACCCGGTCGGTACCGCTTCCGGTTCTGTATTCGTCGACCCACGACAAGGTAGAGTTCCGGCACGATGCTATCTGGTCGCATCTCGCATTGCTGGAATAGTTTTTGTGCAAAGCTGGCTGGCAACGATTATTCTTCTACCGCTGGTTAGCCTCCAAACCTTGACGCTGGTTTTACCTCTTCCTACAATCCGCCTTCTTGTTTACGAAAAGCTATTATGTTCGTACAGTATTAGGCATAATATTCCTCCGGAGAAACTGACCAGAAATGTTTATGAACGGTATAGGCCGCGGCGCCCAAAGAATCATTGATGCCATGGTGCGCTGGCTTGCCTACGGCCATATTAATCCGAACATTCTGACAGTCATCGGCGTCGCCATTAATGTGGGTTCGGGGCTGCTGTTTGGACTCGGATACTTCTTCGCAGCCGGCATTGTTCTAATCGTCGCCAATCTTTTCGACATGCTCGACGGCCAGGTGGCGCGCCTTTCAGGCCGTGTAACTCGGTACGGAGGTTTTCTCGATTCGTCGCTCGACCGGCTATCCGACATGGTCGTATTTGTCGGCTTGATGGTTTTTTACGCTCGCGACACTCAGTTTCACTCAACTCTTAACGTTTTTCTTGCGGGCGCAGGACTAATGGGGTCGGTTATGGTAAGCTACGCGAGCGCCAGGGCGGAGAGTCTGATTTCGAAGTGTGATGTTGGTTTCCTGCGCCGTCCTGAGCGAGTGGTTCTTTTTATTATTGGCGCCTTAAGCACTCATCCGGGTTCGACCAACTTCTTCGCTAACCGAATGCCGGCAGTCCTGTGGGTACTCGCGGTGGGGTCCTATTGGACCTTCGCACATCGCATGTATCACACCTGGTATGAGCTGAACAAAGTGTCGACTAAATCTACAACTGACGAATCGCAAGCGTCGATTTCCGCATCAAACACCGGGCCTGAACGACGAGCTGATCAGCCACTGGTACATAAGGCTGGTTAAGCGTCAACCCGAAAACGATCAACTGTTGTCGGCTATTAAGTATTGAGGAACAAAACACCCGTGACCATCTGTCCCTGCTGCGGCTTCAAATCTAATGCTGATCTGAGAGCCGGTTGCACTGCCTGTGGTGCGTGTCCGGTCGGCGAAGCGCTCCCCAAACCCGAACATGAGCTTCCCTCTTATGGGCGTTCACTTGTGCTCGTCGTTGCGGGAACATTGCTGGTGCTCGCTTTTCTAACGCAAACGTTTGTTGCTCTTGCTCAGTTTTCCGCTCGCGGCGCCAAGTCTAATTTGGCGCTGTTGTCGATGATCCCGTTTGATGGCTTGTCATGGCTCTCCGCCGCGGAAACGGCTGCCTGGCGTCTGAAATTTGTAGCAATTCCAATTTCAGTTTTTGTGTTTTGGTTTGGTCGGAAACTGTATCGTTCAATCGCTGCATCGCCTGATCGCTTTTGCGGCCTTCGATATGCGCGTCGCGGTCTTATCGCTTCCGCGACCGTTCCCCTTTTGATTTTGGTTCTGATTGGCTTGACGGTGCCGGAACGTTTGCGCGCGCGCCAGCTTGGCATTGAAGCAGGACTTAAGGCACAGGCTTATCGCATTGATCGAGCGCTGGTTGAGTATCGCGAGAAGTTTGGTGGTCTTCCCGATAATATGAGCGATCTTAGTCGTCGTCTTCCTGACGCGGACCATTCGCTCGCCGCTGCGCTGCGAGATCTTGATGCTTCCGGATACCGGCCCAGCGCCGAGCTGGCCGCCGTGCCAAAACAAAAACCGCAAACGCTTCGCGGTGCTGCCATTCGAAACGCATCCATCGGCGGCGCCGAGGATGCAATTACGGAACGGCTCTCGTTTACCAATTATGAACTGCTCCTGCCGGGCCCAGATAAACAACTGGGTACGGAAGACGATCTGATTCTGCGTGATGGCATAGTCTACAAAGCGTCCGAAATTCCAAGGCACCCGGGCAGCACAGCTTCAATGAAGACATCAAGACGATAAGCTAATCTTGGCAATCAATTTGGATGGGCGGGCCGCGTGCCCGCCCTTCTTGTTTGTGGGTGGGTGGCTGCGAGAGGCGCGCGGCGTTGCCACTTTACTCCGTTGTCTAGACTTCGATCACGACCGCAATCGATGATAATAATGGTGAGTTCTTCTGACTTCTAACTTCTGACGAATGATTCGAAAGATTCTAATTGCCAATCGTGGTGAGGTCGCAGTGCGCATTATTCGCGCCTGTCGCGATCTGAATATCTCGCCGGTGGCCGTGTATTCGGAAGCAGACGCTGCGGCAGTTCACGTCTCGTTGTGCGATGAAGCGGTTTGCATTGGACCTGCGCCATCGGTTCAAAGTTATCTCGACATCGCGAAGATCATCGGCGCCGCAAAGAGGACCAACGCGGACGCAATTCATCCGGGCTACGGTTTCCTCGCCGAAAATGCCGACTTTGCCGCCGCCGTCGCAGCGGCGGGTCTGACGTTCATTGGCCCGGGCGTGGAAGCGATGCGCGTTATGGGTTCGAAGACGAGCGCTCGAAGTGCGGCGGTGGCGGCTGGAGTGCCCATTGTTCCCGGCACAGTCGCGCCATTGAATTCTCTTGCCGAAGCTGAAGCAACTGCAAAACAGTTTGGTTATCCCGTAATGCTGAAGGCTTCTGCGGGTGGCGGTGGCAAAGGCATGAGGCTGGTCGCATTTCCGGGTGAGTTGCGCTCGGCTTTCGACAATGCCAAATCGGAAGCAGCATCAGCGTTTGGCGATTCCGCAGTCTACCTCGAAAAAGCAATCGAACGTCCGCGTCACATTGAAATTCAGATCGTCGCAGACACGCACGGCAACGTGGTCCATCTGGGCGAACGTGAATGCTCGATTCAACGCCGTCATCAAAAAGTTATCGAAGAGTGTCCTTCGCCCATCAACGACGCTGAATTGCGCGAGCGGATGGGCGCCGCCGCGGTTAAGCTCGCCCGCACGGTGAATTATGTGGGCGCCGGCACGGTGGAATTCTTGATCGCCGATGCAACGCGCGAGTTTTATTTCCTCGAGATGAACACGCGCTTGCAAGTCGAGCATCCGGTAACAGAACTGGTAACCGGCATAGACATCGTACGCGAACAGATCACTGTTGCTGATGGCGCGCCGCTTTCATTTACGCAGGAACAGGTTAAATGGAATGGCCACGCGATCGAGTGCCGCGTCTACGCCGAAGATCCGGAAAATAATTTCTTCCCTTCACCGGGAATGATTAGTCATTTGCGAGTGCCTAACGGGCCGGGAATCCGCGACGACAGCGGCGTTGAGCTGAACTCCGAAGTCTCCATTCATTATGATCCGATGATTTCCAAGCTTGCGGCCTGGGGACGCACGCGGGCAGAAGCCATAGATCGATTGCGGCGAGCGCTCGATGAATATGAAGTGGGCGGCATCAAGACGACGCTTCCCTTCTTCCGCAAAATCGTTCGCGACCAGGAATTCATCGCCGGACAATTGGACACTGGATTTATTTCGCGGTTTAACGAGCGCCGCGAAACCGCACGCGCCTCAGCTTCGGAGTTTGGGGGCCAGACGCAACAAGACATTGCGCTGATTGCGGCTGCCCTTCATTACGCGCGATTACAAAAAGAGACCGCTTCGCGACCAGCAGCTCCGAATGGCGAAAGTAGCTGGAGGATGTCAGGACGCGCAGCGCTGCTCGATAAAAAGAAACCAACGAACATAGGAGGCAGAAAACTTAAGTAGCGTGAGATGAAGGTAAAAGCACAATTGTCCGGCGAAGACCACCAAGTCTCATTGAGTCTCAACGATGGATTTGCGACTGTCGAGATTGATGGACGACCTTACGAAATCGAAGTTCGCCCGCTAGCGCGCGGCGAGTATCTCTTACTGCATGGCTCGTCTGTTTACAAATGTCGAGTTGTAAGTAAAGGAACGAGCGGATTCTTTGAAGTGAATCTTCAAGGACATCCCTACAACATCACGATCAGCGATCCCAAGCGACTGCGGCGGGGTCAGACCGCTGCGGGTCACGATCACGGCGCCGCGCAAATTATTTCGCCTATGCCCGGCAAGGTGGTGCACGTCCTAGTCAAAGCCGGCGCAAGGGTTGAGGCAGGCGCCGGTATCGTCGTGGTCGAAGCCATGAAGATGCAGAATGAAATGAAGTCGCCGAAGGCGGGCATCGTCGTTTCCATCAACGCCGAAGCCGGCGCGACCGTCAACGCCGGCGATGTGTTGGCGGTGATCGAATGAAGTTGGGAGCAGATGAAGTCAGTACCGCCTGCGGTGGCGGGTGGGTTATCGTCGACGGAAGTCAAGACGCTTTAATAAGGAGAGATTTAGTGAGACGCACTGAACAAGGCAGTAATAAAAAGGCGACGGCAGAAGAGCACTGAAGATATGCGATCTGAGTATCGGTTCGATTACAAAAACGCGCGCCACAATCGCTTCATCGGCCGAACTGATAGTGACGTATCCGACCCTCGCATCCTCCTCTGGGACATCGACGGCACGTTGATGCGCTCCATCCGTGCCGGCTCATTCAAGGACTACACCATTCCCATGCTGGAAGAAGTTTTCGGCACGGCCGGGCGCTTACCGGAAATGAAAGTTTCGGGCATGACCGACTTGCAGATCGTTGGCGAAGCTTTGAAGCATGAAGGCTTCACTCATGAACACATCCGCGAGCGCGTGCACGAGCTACGCGAAAGTTACATGAACGCAATGCGAAAGTTTACCGGCAATGGCGAAGATGTTTTCGAGATTTTACCGGGAGTGCGCGAGGTGCTGCAAGCCGTAAACGATCATCCGCGTTATCAATCGGCATTAGTCACCGGCAACATCGAGCCGGCAGCATGGTTGAAGATGGAGATTGCCGGGCTGTCGGAATTCTTCACATTGCCTGGCGCGTTTGGCGACGAATCGCACGACCGTCGCGATCTTCCGGCGCTTGCCGCGGACCGCATTCGCAAACATTTGCAATTGGACCTTGCGCCAGAACAATTCATCATCATTGGCGACACTCCCAACGACATCGAATGCGCCAAACATTTCGGCGCGCGCTCGCTGGCTGTTGACACGAGCCGCTTTTACACAACCGACGCTCTAGTTGCGTGTAAACCCGATGCGCTGCTGCCGGATCTCACCGACGTCGACCTTTTCCTCAGAACTCTCGAGACCTTCTAAAGCTAACTCAGTTCAGCCGTGCAGCGATAGAACCCACCGGTGCTTCGAACGTTAGCGTCGTACCTCAGGTATTGCCTGATGGATTCGCCCGCCTTCCTGTACGCCGAAGGCGTTCGCTAACTTTAGCCCAGGGTTGCGCGTTGCGCGCTACCCTGGGATAACCGAGTCCCAAAAATCATTTGAACCCTGAAAGGGTTCGATAACCAACATCGGCCCAATGATTTCACCATCCCACGAATGATCTATTTCACCCTTTCAGGGTAGGAGGACGATAAGCTCGTTACCCGGCGTGTTACGCCGGGCTAAGTTATCCAACGCCTTCAGCGTACGATAGTTAACACTAAGCAGATAACTGATCGCGCGCGATTGGCGCTTCACGGCAGACAATGCCGAAGATTACATTAGCTCAACAGCTCCCTCACCAGCCGTTCAACGTGAATCTTTGTCGTGTCTAGTAAAGGAATGCCGTTGTGCTCCTCATCTCGCAGCAACAAAGGCAACTCAGTCCCGCCGAGAATCACAGCTTCAACGCCGTGACGCGCTTTAAGCTCATCGGCAATT
>DATNOG010000044.1:0-14515 GCA_035601415.1 Pyrinomonadaceae bacterium
TGCGTTTCCAGAAAAGCCCCATAGACACCATCCCTTAAATACAACAGTTCGCAATGAAATGTTGATTATACGGGCAACACTGGCGCAGTCACAAAAATGCACACGATGACGAAGCACTAAGCACACAAGCCTTCGCTTGGCATCGCAAGAAGCGCGACGTACATGCTGCCGATCTTCCAAAATGTGGTTGGGTTATGAAACCGGAACAGGCTTGCGCTCAATGTTCGTTTCGAGCGGCGGTGGCGTGACCTTGCTTTGAGCAGGTGGGGTGCGCTTGAGTTTGACTGTGCCTGGACGAATCTGTCCTTCGTCGCACACCTCAACAAAAGCGCGCACAACCGCAGCATCGTAGCGCGTATTGACAAAGCTTTGAATGCGTTGGACCGCGGCCTGAAATTCCATCGCGCGCTGGTAAGGACGATCCGTTGTCATAGCATCGAACGTGTCCGCCACCGCAACGATTTTGGCCATCAACGGAATCTCGTCACCATGCAAGCCCTGCGGGTAGCCCTGGCCGTTCACCATCTCGTGATGCATGTACATGCCCGGCAAAAATTCCTTCATGGCGCCGATCTGCGACATGATCTTGTAGCCCTTTTGCGGATGCTGCTTCATTATGAGGAACTCGTCATCGGTCAGGGCGGCGGGCTTCTTCAGAATGTTGTCGTCAATGGCTATCTTGCCAACGTCATGGAGCAGGGCGCTGATGCGAATCTTTTCGCATTCATCTTCCGGCAGTTCCAGGCGTTGCGCGATTGCCATCGACATCCTGGAGACGCGCTCCGAATGTCCTCGCGTGTATGGATCCTTGCCGTCGATCGCTGCCGCCAGACTCTTTACTGTACCCAGAAACAGTTCCCGGTTTTCGTCAGCCGAACGCTGCAGATCGGTGATGTAACGCTCAACCTGGTCAGTCATGAGATTGAACGAATTGCCGAGATCGCCAAGCTCAGTGCGGCTGCGAATGTTAATTCGTTGCGAAAAATCACCAGACGCAATGCGATGAGCGCCGCTGGCCAACTCCTGCACCGGCTGTGTCAGCTTCTTGGCGAAGAAGAAACCTATCAACAAAGTCAACATGCCGGCTACGAAGCTAATGAGAATCGTCTGTCGTCTCATGTCACTTACGGATCTGAGCGCTGCCGATTCATCCTGAATAGCAATCACACCCAAACGCGAGTTCTTGTCCAACTCTGCAGTAGCATAAGACCCAAGCATCTCGACTTTTCTTCCGTCGCGCAGCAGTGAAAAAGGTTCCAAAGCTGACTGCACCTGGGCGCCTGATTGCTGCCAGTCCTGGACCACTTTCAAATCGGTCATCGGCTTTTCTGCAAAAGCAACGCCTGCTTCCGGATGTGCGACGGCGCGCCCGTTTTGATCGACAACGAAGACAACGGGCAAGCCGGCATCCAAGAGTTCACGCTCGCTCTTTGAAGTTTGTTGATGGACCGCGTTGAAGACTTCCTGGAAAGAGATTATGGCCACAACCGCGGCAACCAGATCTTGTCCGTTCGGGCCACCCATCACCGGCGCCGCAACAGTGAGTGCCATCTCCTGACCCGACCTGATGATTTGCGGCCGGCTGACCACAACGCCGCGACCATTCATTCTGGCCAGGACTTCATTGACACGCTGGTCAACCTCCTGGTGTTGAATGACGTCGGGTTGAAAGGCGCGATGCACCGGTCCGTCTACCGGCCAGATGGCCAGGCCGATCAAGTTAGGATCTTCCTCCAATGTTTTTTGCAGACGCGAATCGTATCCTGCGTCATTAAGCGCCTTGATGCCGCCGGCAATTTCAAAAGCCCTCGCGAGACCGGTAACCACATCGCGATAGCGTTGGCCATAGAGCTCGATTTGTCTGGCTTTGTCCTGCACGAGTTGCGCCTGATAACGTCCTTCGACTGAGCGCAACTCTTCGGCGCTGCGATCGGAAAGCAGCATGCCGGCAAAGCCCAGCGGCAGCAGCCCTACTAGGAGCAGCACTCCGAGAACGATGTAGAGAAGACGAATTCGGCCGGTCTGATACAACATTGATCGATTGACTGGGGCGATAGCTTTCGAGGTAACGACAGGTTATTTGAAAGGATGGTTGGTCAGCGACGACTTAGGGATCAGCCGCCAACTCATTATCGTTGAGTAAATATACTGCTGTCAACGCGTTTTACTCTTCCAAAACAACGTTGGACCGCGAAATGTAGCCGAAATTCCCCGATATTACGTAAACTTGCCTTGGGATTTCTTAAGGCAGGCAGGTTCCCGGTTCACGTTTTATCGACTTATGCATGATGGATCGCGTCTAAACTGTCGGGTTTAGTTAGCTTAGGCCGGCAGAGTTCAGGTAGTGCGGGACTGGTTTCGCATGGAGGCGGCTACGAGCGACGAACAGATCGTAGAGCGTGCTTTAACAGGCGACGCAGAAGCGTTCGGCGAGATTGTGCAACGCTGGGAACGGCGAATTTTCGCGCTTGCCTTTGGCATGCTGGGCCGTGAAGAGGATGCTCGCGATGCAACACAAGAAACCTTTCTGGCTGCGTTTCGGAATCTGCGAGCATTTCGCGGCGAGGCAAAAGTTTCCTCGTGGCTCCATCGCATAGCAGTCAATCAGTGCATCACGCGCCAGCGCCGGGCCAAAGTTAGAAAAGAAAGTGGTCTTGAAGAGGAAGAGGAAAAACATGCTGCGAGCTTTTCGGCGCCAGTGCATTATTCGCCGGCGCTTGTGGTTGAAGGCCGCGAGCGAAGCGCGGCGGTGCGGCGCGCGGTAGATAGCTTGCCGCTGGATCTGCGCCAGGTGATAGTCATGAAGGAATTTGAAGAGCTGACATTCCGCGAGATGGCGGATGCGCTTGACGTACCGCTGAGTACGGTCAAGAGCCGCCTCTATACGGCCTTGCGACAATTACAATTGCGATTACAGAAGTATGACAGCAAATTAACTTGAAGCGTGGGAGTAAAGAAGATGCGAGAAGTTGATGCTCCGAGCTGTGGACACGAAAACGATCTGGTTTCGTTTCTCTATGACGAATTGAGCGACAGCGAGAAGAAATTATTTGAAAGCCATATGCATGCATGTCGTTTGTGCCAGGTGCAGACGGGCGAGTTCAACTCAATTCGCGAATCAGTTGCCGCCTGGCGGGACGAGTCGCTTGGCCGCGCCGCTGTAACAGTTCCTGACATGTCCAAACTCGCCAATCAACCCCGGCGTTCGGCTCTTGCAGCATTGCGCGCTTTCTTTGATCTTTCACCGTTTTGGATGAAGGGCGCGTTTGGTTTTGCTGCGATATTGTTTTGCATTTTCACCTTGTTAGCCGTTGCTCGTTTGCGAAACGCACCTGAGGTCACAGCCACAAACGCCAGTAGCCAGGCCTATTCACAGCAAGAGCTGAATGCATTGGTCGAGAAGCGCGTGCAGGACGAACTAGGGCGCCGCGAGGTCGCTGAAAAATCGTCAACGGCGGCGTCGCAAGCGCCGGTGAAAGATAAAACTGCGCGACCTCGATCTGGCAACCCTCTGGGCCAAAGCAGTGAGGTCGCGGCTAACGCTCGATATGGAAAAGCGCGGCGCCCACTATCAAAATCGGAGCGCGAACAATTAGCGGCCGATTTGAGGTTGGTATCATCGAGGAACGAGCGTGTCCTCGATCTGGTCGACGACCAAATTAATCAACAGTAGTTAGTAATTCCTCTCAGCTCAATTGTCATGAGGTTAATCATGAAGCACGACGCACAAATACTTGTTCTGGTCAGCGCGCTATTAATTCTCCCGGGAGCGCCAACGGTTCGGGCGCAACAGCAACAAACGCAAGTGCCGGAAGCGCAACAGCAGGCAGCGGTGGATCCCATTCTGCAATTGAACCTCAGTCCAGAACAACGAGAAAAGATCAGGACCATCCGCGAACACACAAAAGCTGATCGTGTCGCCATCAACGAACATCTTCGTGAAACGAATCAGGCGCTCGAAGCTGCGCTTGATGCGGACAATCCGGACGAAGCCCTGGTTGAACAAAGAATGCGCGATGTGGCGGCGGCCCAGGCTGCGTCGATGCGCATGAGAATTCTGACTGAAGTGAAGATTCGACGGGTACTCACGCTTGAGCAGTTAGGAATTCTCCGGCAGTTGCGTCAACAAGCGCGCGATGCGAGGCGCAATCGCCTGCTGGATAATTCGAATGGACAACGCCGACAAGACATTGAGGGTCGTCGTTCACTGCAAAATCAACGCAACGGTAAGGGACCGCTTTTTCCGCGCCGCGCTTTACAGCGCAGGCAGCAACCGTAAAAACATCCCTGAACGGTCGCCTCCCGTCGATTCAGCTACGTCTTCGTATAAAGTCTAACCAGTCAAATGACTTCCGCTTGACGCTTTGCGCAAATATTGCGCATGATAAGCTGCTAGTTCAATCTGCCCATCGCCAAAGAAGCAGCGGATGCTCTTGACGAGCAGGCCCTGATAGCTAAATCTGCGGCTATCGCATGGGCAGCCGAGTCCCGGAAACACAACAAGGTTTCTGACCGCCCGGCACCGTATCAGCCCTAATGAATTTCGCCACGCGCTCTCTTTTCGAGCTGCAAGAGACCACCTTGATAGCCGCCCGCGCTATCGCTGGTCTTTTCAAACGTCCGCGCTACATTTCGGAAGCAATCACGCAGATGGATGTCATCGGCGTTGGCTCGCTAACGATTAT
Organism: Pyrinomonadaceae bacterium; assembly: GCA_035601415.1. Classification (GTDB taxonomy): domain Bacteria; phylum Acidobacteriota; class Blastocatellia; order Pyrinomonadales; family Pyrinomonadaceae; genus PSRF01. The sequence continues at coordinate 4,686 of DATNOG010000044.1, forward strand.
CCTGCTGACAGGCTTTTTCACCGGTGGCGTGCTGACGCTGCAAACATTCCCGACGCTGCAATTCTACGGTGCACAGTCGCAAACCGGGCGCCTGGTTGCCATCTCATTAGTACGCGAGCTGGGTCCAGTACTTTGCGCCCTCATGGTTACTGGACGGGTGGGCTCCGCCATCGCAGCCGAGTTGGGCTCGATGACCGTGTCGCAACAGATCGACGCGATGCGCGCGCTGGGCACGGATCCGATTAAGAAGCTGGTAGCGCCGCGCTTGCTTGCTTTAGTCGTAACCTTGCCGCTGTTGACCGTCGTGGCCGACGTGGTCGGCATCGGTGGCGGCGGAATTGCTGCTACGTCGCTATATGGCCTGTCGATCAATGAGTTTGTTACGTCGGTTCGGGATGGCATTAGTTCCAGTGATATTATTGGTGGCGTCATCAAGCCGATTTGCTTTGCTCTAATTATTAGCTCGATTGCCTGTTACAAAGGACTGAGCACCGAAGGCGGTACGGTCGGCGTCGGGCGCGCGACCACCAGGGCTGTAGTTTCCGCCTCGATTGTCGTAATCATCACCGACTTCTTTCTGGCGCGGGCGCTGCAATACATACTTGGGATGCCCCAAAACTGACCAGTGACGCAATCATGATTTCTTCGGAACAAATTCATTCCAGCCAACCCCCTCAGGGACAGGTCAGCAAGAATGCTGCGGGCTCGACTTTTGCCGAAGTTGACGACCGCCATCGCATCATTCCCGCCATAGAGTTTCAAAACGTTCTGTTGGCATTCGACGATCGCGTAGTATTGAATCGGCTCAGTTTCAAAGTAATGAAGGGTGAGACAAAGATCATCCTGGGCGGATCCGGCGGCGGGAAATCGACCATCATCAAACTCGTGCTCGGCCTGCTAAAGCCTGACGAGGGACGAGTGCTGGTTGATGGCGAGGATGTCACTGACTATAACGAAGCGCAGATGATGAAGGTGCGCAAGAAAATCGGCATGGTATTTCAGGAAGGAGCCCTGTTCGATTCCCTTTCTGTATATGACAACGTCGCTTATCGCTTGCACGAACAAGGGTTGCCGGAGGATGAAGTTGAGCCGGAAGTGCGGCGCATCCTTCGTTTCGTCAACCTCGAGGATGCGATCGATAAAATGCCCGCCGAACTTTCGGGCGGCATGCGACGTCGGGTTGGTATTGCGCGTGCCTTGATTGGCGATCCAAAGATTGTCCTCTTTGATGAGCCTACTGCGGGCCTCGATCCCCCTACCGCGCGCACCATTTGTGAACTGGCAATGAAACTTCGCGACCTCGAAGATGTGTCGTCCATCTTTGTAACCCACGAGATGAACAATTTGGATTACATCTGTTCTGAATATGCGGTCGTGAACGAAGAGGGGCAGGTCGTGTTTGAGGTCGAAGGCGAAAGGCTTTGCCTGATAAACAGTAAAGTGATGATGATGAAGGAAGGCAATGTAATTTTCAGCGGCACCGACGAGCGGCTACGTAAAGCGGAAGATCCGTACATCAAGAAGTTTCTACGTGGACACTAACGAAAGGATGAAGGCGGAAGGATGAAGGCGGAAGGAAAATAGTGCGCTCGTCAACAGAGTTGCTTCATCCTTCATCCTTCATCCTTCATCCTTATAACGGCCATGCCAAGATCAACGAAGCAAGTGAGTCTCAACCAGCTACGCGTCGGCATTTTTGTGCTGGTTTCCATAATAATTCTGATTTTTTTGATCCTGAACGCATCAGGCGACATTAATCCGTTCACCAAGAAGCTTCATTTGAAGGCGCAGTTCACCGATGCAAACGGGTTGCGCGAGGGGTCGGAAGTTCGCCTCGCGGGCGTGCGCGTCGGCAAGGTTGACAAGATCACATTGCTGCCGCCGTCAACTGAGCCGACCGCCAAGCGCGTCGAAGCATTGATGACTATTGACGCGCGGATCGATGGCCGTCCCGCGAACGAACGAATACGTCAGGATTCAACTGCACAACAGGGATCGCCCAGCCTGCTTGGCAATGAGATGTTAATTAATATCAGCCCCGGCACAGCATTGGGCCAGCCCGTTAAAGACTACGACATCCTGCCTTCATCCAGCTCAAACACGGTTAATGATTTCGCAACTTCAGGAACCGACCTCGCGCAGCGTCTGAGCAAACTTTCGGATCAGATTAGTTTGATTGTGAAGGACGTGCAGGAAGGCAAAGGCACGGTCGGACGTTTGTTTAGCGACGAGGCGCTTTACAACAACCTCAATGCAACTGTCCGCGAAACTGAAGACGTGATGCGGCAGATACGTTCCGGTAATGGTTCAGCCGGCAGGTTTGTGAACGATCCCGCTCTTTATAACAACGCAAACGAGATTGCTTTGCAGTTAAGACAGATTGCTGCTGACTTGCATGCCGGTCGCGGCAGCGCCGGAAAGCTGTTAACAAGCGATGAGCTCTACAATCGCATTAACCACACCGCCGACCGGCTGGATCGCTCGGTTGATCAAATCAACGACATTATCTCTGACATCAATTCGGGGCACGGAACCATTGGAAAACTGATTAAGGACGAGCAAATCTACAACGACGCGCGTGCCGCGATCGCACGTTTCAATACCACCGCCGAGCGAATCGACAACGTCGTAGCCGGCGCGCAAAGAGGCGAAGGCACCTTCGGCAAATTGCTCACTGACGACGCGCTCTATTCAAATGTCAACCAACTTTCTTCCGAAGGCGTGAAATTGATTTACGACTTCCGGCAGAACCCGAAGAAGTACCTCACCATCAAGTTCCAACTGTTCTAAAAGGCTCCTTCATCCGCCGAAGGACCATAGATCGACGGCACGGGAATGTCGTTTAGCCTTAGGTAAACGCCAAGTTGCGCGCGATGGTGAATCATGTGATTCATGACAAAGTTGCGCAGCACGGCGATTTTCGGCATCGTCATGAGTGTTTTTCCATTTGACTGAAGGCTCCAGGGCTTGAATAGATCTTCGTCGCCGGCTGCGGCGATCGCAGCGCGCGTAGCGGCGGCATTCTCATCAAACTTCTGAAGCACTTCGCTGGTAGAAGTCAGCTCCGGAGTTTTTACCGGCTTGCCTTCGGGCGCCACGTCAAAAGAGTCTGAAGTTACAGTCAGACTTCCCCAACTCGGCAGATTCGCGAGATGCGTAGCCAGCGCTCCCATGGATGATGATTTTTCATGCGGCTTCCAGGCAAATTTTTCGCCCGGCACGCGCTCGAGCGTCTTGCGAGTATTCGCCATCTCATTGTCAAACTCGGGTAGTAACGATTTGCTTATTGCCATATATCCTCCGTTTTAGTCCTGCAAAATTATTTGGTTAGGGAGCCGGGGTTGCCGCTGCTTTAGAAACTATGCCAAAAGCCCGCACCGGAAATGTGCCAAAGTTTTTTACTTTTACGGGCACAGCAAAAAACCGAAAGCCGCTGTCGGGCAGGGCGCCGAGCCCGCATAAATGTTCAACGATGGGAATGTCGCTGGCTAACAGAATCGAATGTGCTGGACGCTCGCCGGTGCCTGTGTCATCGATGTTGTAGGAATCAATGCCCACCAGCGCAGCACCTTTCCCAACCAACAACTCGGCAGCGTCCGCAGTAATAAATGGATGAGTACCATCACTGTACGCTTCGGTCCGCCAGCGCATGTCCCAGCCGGTGTGAACCAGGACCGCTTTGCCTTCTATGTCGTAATCTGAAAACGCCGCAGCCGTTACAGCGCGCGGAGCAGCAACGTTGTGACGAACTACAATGCCTTCGAGATTGGCCAGCGAATAAAGGTTCAGTCCCGCAAGATCGGTTCCCTGCGGGTAACGATGAAAAGGGCTGTCGAGGTAGGTGCCCGTATTGGCGACCATCTCGATTTTCCCGATGTGGAATTCCGTGCCCGGCGCATAAAACTCACGGGACCGTTCACGCGTCAGGTGATCGCCGATTACCGGCGGCGGCAATCCTTTGTAGGTGATCATGCCATCGTGAATTGTGTGGCAGACGTCAACGATCTCGTAATCCCGTTTCATGCGCGGTTGGCTCCGAATGCGCCTTGCGCCGGCACCTTTTCCTGGACCAGGACTTGAAAACTCGCGGCCATTCCCTTGGGAAGAATCATCTCGCGGGCCGCCGTGCTCAAGCGAACTTTTTCTGCTTCACCGGCATTTTGAGATTGCATCGCCAACTGGTCAAGCAGCCCTGCAGCAAGCAGGAACTTGTCTTGTCTGGAAAATTGCAAAGTTCTCAATCCAACGTTGTCACCAGTAGTTCTTACCGCCGTCCAGTTTATGGTGTGGGTCAGATCATTGTCGCCTGGTGCAGCCAGCACGTTTTCAACGAACGCATGCTGATGGAAACTTCGCAACGTGCCGTACTGGCGTTCGCCTGAAGAATAAAGTTCTGCAGTCTCGGCGCCATAATCGACGATAATCAGAAAACCGCGGCTTAGTTTTGCCGCGACCTTTGCGAGCCACTCTTCTGTGTCAAGGCTGATTTCTCCTACCTGCCCTTCGCGCAAACAGATGTCGTGCCGTTTCAGGTATTCGGCGAGCCGAGGAGTCGATGGCGGACCAATCATCCATTCAAACTGTTCGTCGCTGCCGAGGGTTACGAAAAATTCGCAAAGTTTTCCATCAATCACAGTCACTCGATGAACGGGAAACGCATCCAGCAGTTCGTTAGTGAAAACGATGCCTGGATCGATTTCCAAAACTTCGCTGCTTGCAAACTCTACGCGGTCCGCGAAATCAACCAACCGCTGACGCGCCGCGGTTCGCGCCGGCTCGCTGATTTCATCAAAGACATAACGCGTCGCGGCAAAGACCTGCGGGTGATGAGTCCGAAGAGTTTGCAAAACCCCGAAAGCGAAGTGCCCTGCGCCGCCGCCGATTTCAATTATGGAAAACGATCGAGGATGACTGAGTTGCCGGTAGAGACCGGCGAAGTAGCGCGCAAACGTGGCCGCAAACAAATCGCTGCGTTCGGGACTGGTGCGATAGTCGCCGCGCCTTCCCCAAATTTGATGCTGTGGCTTGCGGTAGTAGCCGCTAGCGGCGTCGTACAGCGCAATTCGCATCCATTCACAGAATGTGATCGGGCCTTCGCGTTGAATGCGCTCGTGGAGTTCTTCGGCCAGGACGGTTGTATGGGAAACCACTTCGATCATTGATTGATGGACCAGTCGATCCGTGGCTGCGATAGCTTAGCTGTCTTTCGGATCATCCTGTTTCAGCAGTCGGGTTGTATTTTCAGTGACACTCGGCGGTGTCAATATCTCTGCGGTATTCGGCCGGGGTCTCCACGCCTGCGCTGGGTTGAATGAGGCTTGTGTTGAGGCGATGGGTCTGCGACCTTCGAGCTGCGGCGCCACGGGCGGTGCATAAGCCGCTAGTTGCGCTGAATCGATTGGCGCATTTGCATCTTCCATCATCAAGGCATAAAGCATCCGCAACAGACCGCCCACAAAACAACCAATAGCAACGATAGGAACGAATATGTGAGGTGCAGCATGTATAGATACCGTGAGAATCGCCACGATTGGCACCACCAAAAATGTGCTTAGCATCAACAGCGCGCCCTGGCGCACGCCCTTGCTTCGAGGAGACAGTTCGCGACTTGCCGATTGCACGTACCGCATCGGCAACTGTCCGCCCGACGCCACCACGGCGCTAACGCCTTCAAGCAGAAAGCCGCATCGCGAGCAGTACCTCACCGTCTCAGAGACTTGCAGTTGTGCACACTGGGGGCAGAACATTTCGAAACCTCAGACTAAGAATTAAGCTGGCGGCTAGATAATAAACCCTGATGGGCTGATACCGGAAAGCGCTTTGAGCGACACGACTGCCTGGGCTTGATAATGTGTCGCGCGCAGAAGAGTCTTGAGCAATAATTCCACCAGTGACACTAACCCGTCCGCGGGTGTAGCCACCGATTTCAGCAGACAGGAATCGCCAGTGAAGCTTGCGAACGCGTGCTTTCGCATTGTCTCAACTTCGACAAGATGAGCCAGCACGGTCGCCGGCGTCGTTAGTTGTTCGGGCAAGGTCCATTCAAAAGGATCGTCCCACAGGTTCGCAGTTAGGCCGCCGAACGTCTGCTCGATTGCAGCAGCGGACCGCAACACATTTTCGCCGACTGAATGCAATGCCGCGATTGCCGGCTGAACGGGAACGTCGTAGAGGAGCGACGCGGGAGTAGATTCAATGATTGCCAATGAACGAGAATGAAGGCGCGCAAACTCTCGATCCAAACTGGCGACTATGTCGCGCTGTTCGAGAATGTGCGCGCCTGCTTTTTCTTCCATACGCTGTGCTGGTGCAGAGCGGGGCGCTGGTCTTATCGTCGCTTAGAGGTACGACCGGTTTCTTCCAAAACTGTCCCGAAGCTGCGGCCACCCCACTGAAATCCGTTAAGGACGCGACCTTTCACACCGACACGCGAGCCGCGCGATGGCACGCCGCGCCGAGTTGCAACCCAGATTCTTCCGGTCCCATCGTCGATCTCGTAAGCGCCGTTGCCGAGAACTCCGTAGCTGTCGGTGACATTGCCGACAATCCCGACTTCCTTACCGCGATAACGGCCCGGGTCGGCATTGATGCTGGAAATAGTTGTTTGGCTGGGGCAGGCTGTCAACAGAAACACTGCCGCCAGTATGAGCGCGGCTGGTGCAATTTGTTTTACGATGTGCATAAGCGTCTCCTTCTTTGGTTTCAGTTTGTTCGAGGGAGAGCGCCGCTTAAAGCTTAATGAACTGGGAAACCTGCGGCAGTTAACAGATGCCGAGAATACCAATACGGTTTTCCCCATGGTTCAATTTGACGGCGATTCGTCTCAACGCGATCATAATGGGAGCTGTCGAAGCGATGCTATACTGAGCGTGGCTGAAAATCCAGTTGACCAGTCATTCTCTGCGGGACCTTAGATCCGTGAAGAGATATTTAATCATTGTAGAAGAAGCGGAAACAGGCTATTCGGCTTTCTCGCCTGACGTGCCGGGATGCGGTTCTACTGGAAAGACCAAAGAAGAAGTTGAGCGAAACATCCAGGAAGCAATTGAGTTTCATATTGAAGGCCTAAAGGAAGAAGGCTACGAGATCCCCGAGCCAAGGAGCTATTCCTCGTCCGTTGATATTGCTGCGAGCCAACCTTGATGATTCCCACCGGGACAGAGATGCACGTCCTAGACATCGATCTGGACTTTTTTTTGAATGAGCGAGTCGACGGAAGGAGCGACGACATCTCTAATCGGCCAGACAGTTCGGGTCTAACTCCGTGGGGACGTGATGAAACCACATACTTTTTGGAGGGCTGTCTTAACGTGCATGGGAAAATCCCAGGAGCCGTTGTTCGCAGTCACAATGAGGTCTTCGAAAAATGGAAGCTTTTGACAAAGACATCAGAACTAAGAACACCATTCAAGGTTGTTCATGTCGACGCTCATTCAGATCTTGGAATGGGATTTCCGAGTTGGACATACCTGCATGATGAGTTCTTATCGCGAGACGTGGCCGAAAGGCCGGAGGCAAACGAGGGACCTTACGGAGTTAACTTCGGCAGTTGGTTGGCGTTCGCTATTGGGTGTCAGTGGATTTCGCAACTTGACTTCGTAATCAACAGAAACTGGCACGATGACATACCAAGATTCCTTCTCTCCGATGCTTCGTATGAGGCAATATCCGTCAAGGCACCGCTTGGAGTTTTACCGTACGGCAGCTATAAACTTGAAATCGAGCTAATGCACATTCCGCCACTTATCGACAGCAGTGAGAACGCTGTTATGCGAGCCAGAACAAAGCGAGGGGAGCCGACGATCCCGTTCAACATCCTAACCATTGAAAACCTTGGGGTTCTATACTCAAACACTGAGTGGGACTATATCTTTCTTAGCCATTCACCCGGCTATGTCCCGATCTCAGCAGATCCTGTACTCGAACTCATTGGAGGCTACGTAAAGAACAAATAGACGGACTCCGATGGTCGGATGTGACTCTCACTTCCCAAACCAGCCAATCGGCTTGCCTGACAAATCAACCCAGACGCTCTTCACATTTGTGTACATCTCGAGCGCGTGCTTGCCCATTTCCCGGCCATAGCCGGACTGCTTGTAACCGCCGAAGGGCGAGGCCGCATTGAACATGTTGAAGGTATTGATCCAGATGACACCGGCCTTGATCGCTTTCGCAAAACGATGCGCGCGCGTGATGTTGCTGGTCCAGATTCCGGCGGACAAGCCGTAAATGGTTTCGTTTGCCTGCTTGATCAGATCGTCTTCATTTTCAAAAGTGATCACAGAAACGACCGGGCCAAAAATCTCTTCCTGCGCCACGCGCATCTGGTTCTTTACATCCGAGAAGATCGTGGGCTGGAAGAAGTAGCCATTCTGAAACGCGCCTTCGAGCGTTGGGCATTCGCCGCCCGCAATCACGGTCGCTCCTTCAGTGCGCGCAATATCGGTGTAGCTCTTGATGCGATCGAGTTGTTCCTGCGACACCTGCGGACCCATGTGCGTGCCTTTGTCCATCGGATCGCCCACCACGATCTTCGCCGACTTTTCCTTCAAGCGATCAAGAAACTGGTCCTTCACATCGGCCTGCACAAAAAGGCGCGAGCCGGCGCAACACACCTGACCCTGGTTGAAGAAGATTCCCATCATCGCGCCGTTAACCGCCTGCTCGATGTCAGCATCAGCGAACACGATGTTCGGCGCCTTGCCGCCGAGTTCCAGAGAAACTTTTGTCAGGTTGTCCGCAGCGGCTCGAGCAATCAACTTGCCGACTTCGGTCGAGCCGGTGAAAGCAACTTTGTCAATGCCGGGATGTGCGGCGAGTGCCGCCCCTGCCGTTTCACCATAACCGGTAACGATGTTGACGACTCCTTCCGGAAAGCCTGCTTCCTGAATCAACTTTCCCAACTCCATCGCCGTCACCGGAGTTTGTTCGGCCGGCTTAAGCACGATCGTGTTCCCGGCAGCAAGCGCGGGCGCGAGTTTCCACGCAGCCATCAACAGCGGGAAGTTCCACGGAATGATTTGTCCGCAGACACCAACTGGCTCGCGCAAAGTGTAGTTGAACATCTGTCCGGGAACGGGGATCGTTTCGCCTTCGATCTTCGTCGCCCAGCCTGCGAAGTATTCAAAATTTTCGGCAACTTGTGGCAGGTCGACATACGAGGATTCCTTGATTGGCTTGCCATTGTCAGCAGTTTCCAGTGCAGCCAACTCTGTGCTGTGTTCCTCAATCAACTGCGATAACTTGTAAAGCATGCGTCCGCGATCGCGCGCGCTGATCTTTGACCATTTGCCTTCAAACGCCCGGCGCGCCGCGGCCACAGCGTTGTCGATGTCAGCCTTGTCGGCTTCGGCAACTTCAGCGAGTGTTTCGCCGGTTGCCGGATTTGGCGTAGTGAAGGTCTTGCCGGATTGCGCGTCGACCCACTGGCCATCGATCAGTAATTGATATTTGCGAGCTGAGTTAGTCCCGGCTGGTTGTGCTGATGACATTTTTTACTCCTAAAATTATTTTGTTAGCCTCTGTGCAATCTCTGTGTTCTCTGTGTCTCGGTGGTGAACTAGAAACCCAAGCATCCACCACAGAGTCATCGAGAACACGGAGGACTCACAGAGAAATCAAAAATCCGTAGTACCCGCCAGCAATTGCCTAAGAACGTACGGCAAAATTCCGCCGTGCTGGTAGTAGTCGATCTCGATCGGCGTGTCGATGCGCAGCGTCACCGGCACCTCATCAGTTTTTCCTGCCGCCCGGTGAATAATCATTTTTAGCTCCTTTTGCGGCGCCACGCCATCTTCGAGACCGAGCAAGGCAAAAGTCTCGCTGCCGTC
>DATNOG010000045.1:0-25891 GCA_035601415.1 Pyrinomonadaceae bacterium
CTTTCGGCTCAAGGTCACTTTAGACTCACCCCCAAACAACTACTATTTGATTTGGGTTGATGATGTCCCCTGGGACGCTTATTCCTCTGGTTATGAGACAGTCACCGGTGAAAATTCGATATCTTTGTTGTTATACGCTCCTACAGTGCCTTTCGAGGATGGCTCGACCCTCGCGATCTCAACTTCCGGCAGAAAGTTCGAACTTACGATGCTGCCTGAGAAACTCTTCGTACCGCCTGAAATGCGATCCAAGCCTGTCCCCGAAAGTGTGCGTATGCACATCACGAGCATTCGCAGCGGGTTGATCATAACAGAGACGAAGCGCAGGCCGGTTGTCTGGATTACAATTAGCTCTCCGTTTAGATTCCCAATTATGAACTCCATTCCCACTTTGGAAATATGGGACAAGGTTTTCCAGGGTGGAACACGAGGCAACGAAGCTTCCTTTATGATGGGAGCGGATGAATTTGCGCAGTTGAAGGAAGGTGCTCAGGTCATATTAAACGGTCCCGGTCCTATAAGAGGCTGGGCCGTAGGACGTCTTGATAAGAGCATGCTCTACAGGTAAGGTGATGTCTTGGCCTCCTTTCTTTCGTTCTCTTGCCAGGAAGCATCGCCTGCAAGTGGCCTATGGCTTCACGCTAATTGAGTTGGTTATCACGTTAACGGTGATGACGATCCTCAATCTCGGCGTGCTTCCATTGATGCAGGTTGCAATCAAACGCCAACAGGAACAAAGACTACACCAGAACTTACGAGAAATTAGGAGCGCCATAGACGAATTTCACCGTGACACCGCGGGGATGCAATGCATTGGAACGGCCGGTTCCTCTTCTCCGCCTGGATTTGCGGCGCAACCAGATCCGCGCAGCAGGGTTATCATCGCTGATTGCACAATCTTTGGAGTGGACAATCCGGACCGCTATCCTCCGGACCTTGAAACGTTGGTGAATGGAGTTAATGTCGTGGCTCGACCCACTTTGACTACGGGTAGTGGTCCTTCAGGACCAAATGCAACTGATGTCAATTCAGTGGCGACTAAGAAGAAGGTCTACCTGCGGGGAATGCCGATCGACCCCCTTACAGGAAAACCAGACTGGGTCCTGCGCTCCTCGTACGATGTTATCGATTCGACATCATGGGGCGGAGAAAATGTTTTTGATATTCACTCGGCCGCAAAAGGTACGGCTTTGGACGGCGAAAAATATGCAGACTGGTGAACCCGCTTTGCTGTTTTAGCGAACTTGATGTCCAAACGCATACACACGTGCTGTTGCAATCACATAACTCCCAGTGCACCGGATCCCCAAGTTAGAACAGTGGAAGGTAGCCTAGCTAAAATACCGAGAGGCCGGATTTGGTCCGGCCTCAGATCGGTTGGCGGAGGCATTCAGCCTCAGCGGTCGCTGTCCTCACCCCAGCAACCAGCGCCGAGTGGTCGGAATTTTATACCTTCGCGATTGCCTGTCAATAAAAGATTTCTTGCATGAAATTGATCAAACTTGCATGAAATTGATCAAAAAAGCCAGCGTGTCGTTATCTGTCTTCCTGGATCAGTGACTCAGTGGGTTAAGGTCACAACTATGCATTCTCCCTGGGATGACGACATAGCGAATTGTTCAGTCTCATTGATTACATTCCTCATTTCGCATCGTGGATAATCAAAGCGGTCTAGCGGTGTAAGGAAAACCCTTTCTCTTGACCGGCCACGCTACTCGGAAGTTACCTACTTCAACAGTAGTGTCACAATCAAAAACAAAAAGGCCGCCTCACGGATAATCGGAACTGTAATCACAGGGGTCTTTCCAGAAGTGTAAAAGTGCCCGGCACGCGCCAGCTCAACTTGGTCGTTAGCATCCTGGAGAAAAACGCGGGCGACGCAGTCCGTCTTGAAGATTACGTCGCCCTGTCGACCATTCCACGAAACGTTTGGCCCAGCCTTACATCTCGTATGAATCCGATCTTGGTTCAGTTAGTTTCGAGGCGCGGCCGGCGTAGGCGTCGGCGTCGGCGTTGCAGTCATTTCAGTTGTGCCAGTGTTGTCGTTAGTCGTCGTGTTTGTATTCATGTTCGTTTTTCCGTTGCCTCTTCGTCCTCGTCGACGTGATGGCGTAGGCGGCGTGACAGGTTCAGCAGCAGTCGCGGGTGTTTCTGTCGCGGCGGGCATCGCGGGTTCCGCGGGTACGGCTGCCGCGCGTGAGCGGCGGTGCCGCGTGCGGCCGGATGCACCGCTCGGCGTGAAAGAGCAAACATGAGTTGCGCCAGGAACGGTTGTTAGCGTTAAGCGGTCACCGGATTTCTTCGCGCGCATCGAGACGATCGTCGGCGGTGGCCCGGCCGGCTGCCCGGGTTTGGGCATCACTACTTCGCCAAACTGCATTGCCACACCGGTGTAGCCGCGCGTCGTGCTGGCCACTATGCGTCCCGATTTTCCGCCATCAGTGGTGAACTGATTGCCAGTAACGGTCAGCGTGGTTGGCCCACTGACGCCAGCATCGCCACAATCGAACGTTCCTATGTAGGTGCCTGACAGATCAGTTTGTTCGGTAGTCTCAGCGGCTGGCGCGGCGGGCATGTCAGCAGCAGCCAATGGCACAGTCGCATCGGTAGTCGTATTTGTGTTTGCGACTTTGTGGCGGCTACCTTTGCGCCGGCGCGTAGTAGATTTTTTAGTGCTCGTAGCGGCCGCGGCGTTCTGATTTGTGGAGTCCTGCGCCAACACCAGAAATTCAAAACCAGCAGCAGAGATAGCCAGGAAAACTACAAAGAGAAAACTGCTCAAACGAAATACTTTCGTGCTCATAAGTCGGATCCTCCCGTCTCGTTTAGCGCATACAAGAAAACAATTACTGCGCAATCTTCAATTGTCTGGGGGATTTGGGTAAAAGGGATAGGCCTGAACGGTTCTTTTTTACCACCAAGCGCTGAAAACCTCAACCGGACGGACCACCGCTAGACCACCGTTAGAACAGCATTAGACCAGCGACGGCGGCAAAACGAACTGACCAATGTGTGGTCCATCATAGTTGAGACTGGTGCGCAGGCTCAGTTCAATTGCGTCACGCGTGTCTTCGGGCGTTATCACTGCATCAACAAAACCGCGCGCGGCAGCATATTTTGCGTCGAGGTCTCGCTCATACGTTTCGCGCACGCTATTCATCTGCTGCTCAAGTTCAACACTCGGCTCTTCGCCTTTGGCCCTTAGCTTTTCAAGTTGGCTACCAAAGACAGCCTGCACCGCCGAGTCCCCTTCCATCACACCCATCCGTCCGGTGGGCCAACTGAAAATGAAATCGGGATCGAATCCCTGCCCGGCCATCGCATAGTAGCCGGCGCCCGAAGCGTGGTTCACGGTCAACACGATTTTGGGAACTAAGGCCGTGGCCATTGCTTCGACGAACTGCGCGCCCGCGCGAATAATTCCCGAGTGCTCGGCTTCCGGTCCGACCATGAAACCCGAAACGTCCTGAACAAATAGCAGCGGTGTTTGGTGGCGATTACAAGTCTCAATGAAGTAAGCCACCTTCTCGGCGGACTCTGTATAGATGATGCCGCCAAATCGCGGGGGCCCACCCGCCGGCGACCTTACCATTCCTCGATGATTGGCAATAACCCCGACCTGAATGCCGCGAATGCGCGCGTGGCCGGTGATGATCTCCTTCGCGTAGTCAGCCTGAAACTCATCGAGTTGGCCATCGTCGAGCACGCAATCCAACAGCTCGCGCATGTTGTAAGGCTGCCGATGATCTTCAGGAATGATTTCGTAGATCTTTTCGGCAGGCGTCTTTGCTTTTTCGCTGGGAATAGAACGCGTGGTGCCGTCCGGCCGCACCGGCAACTCAGAAACAAACTCGCGAATCTTCGCAATGCACGCTTCATCGTTCCGCACGCGGTAATGGGCCACTCCTGACAATTCGTTATGCGCGCGCGCGCCGCCGAGAGTTTCGTTATCGATGGTTTGCCCGGTTGCGCCTTTCACCAGGTTGGCGCCACCCAGTCCCATGAAGGATGTACCCTCCACCATGATGATGACGTCTGAAAGCGCCGGTAGGTATGCACCACCGGCAATACACGGCCCCATCACTGCTGAAATTTGCGGGACCTTCAGATAACGCCGCATGATTGAGTTGTAGTAGAAGATGCGCGAAGCGCCGTACTGTCCGGGGAAAACGCCGCCCTGATAAGGAAGGTTAACGCCGGCCGAATCCACCAGGTAAATGATCGGCACGTGGCAGCGCATGGCAATTTCCTGCGCGCGCAGAATTTTCTTTATTGTCTCCGGCCACCACGAGCCGGCTTTGACCGTTGCGTCATTGGCAACTATGACTACTTCCCTGCCCTCAACGCGCCCAACTACAGTCACGACTCCAGCCGCCGGCGCACCGCCAACTTCATCGGAGTTCTGAGTACTGAGTGCTGAGTACTGAGTGCCTGCTGCGTTCTGACTTCTGACTTCTGACTTCTGACTTCTGTTCTCTTTATACTGATCGTAAGCAACCAGCAGCCCAATCTCCTGCGAGAATGTGTCCTTATCAAGCAGCAGATCGATCCGCTCGCGCGCCGTCAGCTTTCCCTGTTTATGTTGGCGCTCAATCTTCTCTGGCCCACCACCCAGACGCAGCTTTGTTTCAAGCTGGTGCAGCTCTGCGGCAAGTTGCTTTAATCGGGAAGACGCCTGTTTGGGTTTGGATTCAGTTATTTTCATCGACAGAGACGGACGACGGTTGCAGACCAATCGTATTCTAGAGCCGAAGAGCCCTCAACAAAGCATTTGCATCAACCTGCTGCGATAAACCTTCGATAATAGTGACACGCAAACCTCGCAGCTCGATGACCACTTGACCTTCGCTCGTTTGCCAGGAATAAAAGTTTCGACTTTCGGGTTTCAAGTTTCGAGTTTGATCTTCGGAATTAGGTCGATCCAGACTTTTCGCATCGGGGTATCGAAGCTTGGTTCGCTTCACATAAGCGTCAAAAAACTCGCGCGCGTCGTTTTCAGTATCCCAGGCTGAGACCTGGGCGATCATTACCTGACCGGGATTCGCGCCTTCGTAAACATCGTAGCGATCACCGGACCAACCGGCCGCAGCTCGGCGTGATTCCGCCGGCGATTTTAGAAGTTGATCCAGCAACAGGTAGTAGCCCCACTCTCCGTTCACGTCAGAGTCGATGCGCTTCCAAGAAGCCGGCGGTGGGCCGTGCGCAGGGGACAGTTCTGAAGGCGCGCCTTTATCAGCCGCATTGAGCAAACTGCTCAAGTCGGGCAGTGTTAGTTTCAACGGCTGCTCATAAGCAAAGTATTTTTCCGGGTGCAGAATTTGTTCCGTGGACAAGGGCAGTTTTGTAAATGCCTTTGACAATCCGGCGAAACCCTCCGCTCTGTAAACTCGCGTCGCCCACTCGCTTCCCTGCAGGTACGGAAAAATCAACGATTCACGCAAAGCGCGCGGCGCCTGGTTAAATTGTTCGGTGGAGACTCCGGTGCTGAGTGAGCGCGTGAATGCCAGGGCGACGAGCGGATTTTTTGCCATGTAAATCATCATAGAGACCGTCGCATCTCCCTCAATCAGGGAGTGCGCCGCAAGCTGCGCATCGGAATCACCGTGCGGCCATTTCTGAAAGCGGCGCAAGTTGAAGTGCTGATCCTGAAGTGCGTGGGTCAGTTCGTGCGCCATCACTGGTTTTTGACTTTCCAGCTCCAACCAGTCTGCCAGGTAAAACTCACGCGTAACGGGATCGTAGTATCCAGCGATCTGCTCCAGCAACAACTTGATGATGAACGGACGATATTCGAAATTTGCAGGCGCCAAACCAAATTTGCGGTATGCGACTTCAGTGGCGTGCATTTCCGCAGTTGTCATCTGCTCGTAAAGATTCTTAACGAGCATACTTTCGATCTCAGCGCGCGACTGGGCCCCGCTTTTCACCGGCCGCAGGATCGGCAACTCGCGAATCTTGCTGGTTTCTTCCAATACGGCTGACGTAGCAGCAACAATTGCGGCCTCACGCGCAGCGCGGCTGGATATTGCCGGCCGTTGCTGAGCTTGCAGTTGAACACCAGCGGAATTGAAAAATGCAGTGCTCGTGAGGAGCGCGAAGGCGGCCGTTAAGGCCAGGAATCTGCTAATATTCTTTGACATCTTCAGGCTTTCGCTCTTATAGTCCGCCTAAACGCAAGACAATCGCGGCTGGTAATTCAACAGAATCTCTAGAACCGAAGTTTGAGGGTATAACGCTCAGATGACAAGTCCTGCACCTGAAAATGTATTCGGCGAATGGCACGAATCGCTGGTTCGCGTGCGCTATGCCGAAACTGACAAGATGGGGATTGTCTATTACGCCAATTACCTCATCTGGTTCGAGATTGGCCGCACCGACTTTTGCCGTGCCCGTGGCTTTGCCTATCGGGACATGGAAGAAAACGACGATGCTTTTCTGGTTGTTGCTGAAAGCTATTGCCGTTACAAAGCGCCCGCTTATTACGATGATGAACTACTAATTCGCACTCACATAACGGAGCTGCGGAAACGATCGCTGAGATTTGGTTACGAAATCGTGCGCGCATCCGACGGTCAGATCATTGCCGAGGGCGAAACCGGACATGTGATTACCGATTCAACCGGCCGCGTCCGCTCGTTTCCTGAAGGCTATGCGCAACGGCTGCTAGCGCCGCCAATCTTGAAACCCGCCGGCGGAGAAATCGTACCGACCGAAACCGGTCCGGAATAAACTTCCCTCCAATTGAGGCCCGAAGTTCAGAGTCCAGCCTTTAGGCTGCCGTTGGGCGCAGCAAGCTGAAGCTTGTATTCTAAACTTCGCGTTTCTAATCATGGGCCAAATTTAGCCTGATAATTTCGCGCGCGCGGCCCGTTGCTTCGTCAATATCCAATACCACACCGCAAATCCTGACAGCGCCACTTGAATGTTCTGCTCTTCTTCCCGTAGCGGAAGTGAAACGCGTGATAACGTCTTTCTTGTCCATTCCGATCACGCCGGCATAGCTGCCCGTCATTCCCAAGTCTGTTAAATAGGCGGTTCCATTCGGAAAGATCCGGTCGTCAGCCGTTTGCACGTGAGTATGCGTGCCCAGGACCGCGGATACGCGCCCGTCAAGGTACCAGCCCATTGCAACTTTTTCGGAAGTCGCTTCGGCGTGCATATCGACAATGCGAACCTTCGTATCACTAGACAAATCCGCCAGCAACGCGTCGACTGCACGAAAGGGATCGTCCGAGGGCGGCATGAAGACTCGGCCCATCAGATTCATTACCGCTACCTTCGCACCGTTGATAACTCCGGTCCAAATGCCGCTTCCGGGCGTGTTAGGTGGATAGTTTGCCGGTCTGAGAAGCCGAGGCTGTTTGACAATATAGGGAGCTGCCTCTTTTTTATCGAAGATGTGGTTTCCTGAAGTCATCACGTCGATGCCGGAAGTAAACAACTGTTCGCAAAGAGATGGAGTGACTGAAAACCCGCCTGCAAGGTTTTCAGCATTCATGATGGCCAGATCGATGTCGTGCTGCTCCCGCAAATCCTGAATGCGCTCAAGCACGGCAATCCGCCCCGGCTTTGCCACAACGTCACCGATCATTAGTACTTTCATAGAATCCGTGAATCGTAAATCGTAAATCGTAAATAGACAAAAGCCGCAAACAGGAACTCGTCAATCGAGATAGGAGGGGAACCACTATTTACGATTCACGATTTACGATTTACGGCTTTTAACTATTTACGGCTTAGTTGGCAGGAGGGACATCCGCGTTGGTCGTTCCGGAGCCGTAATTGAACCTGCATGTACAGGTGGGTGACCTTTAAGAGCCGCAGCCTCTGGCAATTCTTAACGCTGAAGAAGTGCACTGGCAAGCGGCATCAGTCTCCCATTTTAACGGCGTTGGCTCAATCATCGTTACTCGGTGACGGGCCACACAGAATATTTCCCTCCGCCGCGGGGGATACTAACACAGGCCGGCGAAACTCAGGTAATGAGAGTTAAAGTGGGTCGTGATGCAGTTTGCCTGTCTTATCTCATTAGCACCGTCGCTTCAGCGCGGTGATCTGGGGGGCCGACACAAATCGGAAACCGTTTAAACGGTTTCCCGTCTGACTTCAACGCAGATCACCGGGCTAAAGCCACGGTGCTAATGAGAAGGCGTGGCAATTTGAACGATCAATTTGTTTCTGAAATCTACCGAATCAACCCAGCGAAATGTTTCCTGAGGCGCCTTTTTCCTGCTCGATGTTGCTGCGGACCTTTAATAGTTTGTCGAGCATTTCTGCGCATTCGGTGCTGCGCGTGGCCAGTTGGGCGTCGGCCTCTTCATGGGTTTGTTTCAAGCGGTGCAGTTCGTCGGCGATGTGTAGGGCAGCCAGAATCGCAACTTTCAACGAATCGACGGTTAAAGTGCCGGAGGAAATCTCGCGCATGCGGCTGTCAACAAAATCGGCCAGTTTCGTGAGGTATTCCGAGTCGCCGTCGGAGCGGATATTGTAGGTTTGATTATAAATTTCAACGCGGATAATCGGCGGCGCGGAAGTTTCTACAGTTTTCTTGCCTGGCATTTCAGCAATCCCCGTTGTCATCTGAGTTCCTCCGCCAGCTCGGGATCAAGCGTGGCCACCGCATCAAGCATTGCCTCAACCTTCATGCGAATGATGTCGCGTTCGGCCAGTAGTGCTTCCACTTGTTTTTCGAGACGCTCTTGTTCGCGCGGCACGCTCCCGCGATTGCGGCGCATGTTTGAAAGCTCTTTTTCGAGGCTCTCCTTCTCGAGACGAAGCGTCTTAGTGAGTTCGATCGTCCGATAGATCTTGTCTTCGAGATGTGAAAACTTTTCCAGTCCTGACAGTGCGATCATCTAACTGCTCTTTCTCGGTTTGTGTGCATCCGCGCCGTGCGGGGCGATTATGCGACTTCACGCTGTTAAGCGCAAGACTATCCGGCTTGATAAGCGCGATTTATTTTTTAGTGGAGCTCAGCATTGAATTTCTTCAGCAGCGAATCCAGCAAACGGCGGTGACGCTCTTCCACTTCTTCGTCGCGAAGGGTTCGCTGGTCCGAACGATATTCGACTCGCAAGCTTATGGATCGCTTGTCATCGGGAATGTTTTGCCCTTCATAAGTGCTCACCAGTTCCACCTGTTGGTAGTCCGCAACCTTTTCCGCCTCAATCCCAGCTACTAATCCGGCGAAACCCACGCTGCGGTCGACGAGTAGCGTCACATCGCGAGCCACGGATGGATAGCGCGGCAACGGCTTGTATTTGATCTCGTGTTCCGCGATCTCAAATACGGGCGTCAGGTTTATTTCGGCGACATAGACTCGCTGGCGAAACTTGTAAGCAGCGGAGATTGCTTCCGACAATGCGCCAATGCTGCCGATGTTCGTTCCAGCTGCGAGCGACACGGTAGCGGCCTGGCCCGCGCGCAAATGTTTCACCTCAGCTTCCTTGAAAACCAGCGGCGGTAAATTCATGGCGGCGATTGCCGCTTCCAACGCGCCTTTGAGATCATAAAAATCCAAGTCGCGCGGTGGTTGCGCCCGGTCTTGTTCGCTCGCTCCGCCGCTGGCAATCAAGCCAAGCGATTCAAACTCATGAGGGAGCTCATGGGCCTCAGAACCTGCAAAAATACGCCCGATTTCAAACAAACGGACATCTCTCGTGCCCTGATTAAAATTGTGGCGAAGCGACTGCAACAGTCCGGGCAGCAGGCTCGGCCGCATTCGAGTGGCATCTTCCAGAATTGGATTGCTGAGGGTGACGATAGAAGATTGCCTTGACGCTTCCGGCGGCGCCGCTAATGCAAAAACGTCGTCGTGGGCCACATCAATGAAACTAAGATTTATTGCCTCATTAAAACCCAGACCCGTCAAAGCACGCCTCAGACTTCGACGCCTAGTTTCCGCCGGCTGATATTCACCGGCCATAGCAGACGGGGGTAACTCTGAACCAATCCGCTCGTAACCTACGTGTCGCGCTACCTCTTCAACCAGATCTTCTTCGAGACTGACATCGACGCGCCAGCTCGGCACAACGAATGTTTTCGGTTTGCTATTTGCTGAACCATCGCCGACGAAGCCAAGCGCGCGCAGAATGCGATCCATCTCGGCCACGTCAACTCTCAGCGATGTCAAACTCTCAACCCGCTCCGGACGGAAGCTTACTGTCCGCACAGGCTGCGGACCGGGATACACATCGATAGCATCTTCAGTAGCGACTCCGCCGGCAATTTCACAAATGAGGTCAACACATCTTGTCTGGGCGTTGACGACGTTCTCGCGATCTGCGCCGCGTTCGAATCGTCTTGATGCTTCAGTGTCCATGCCGAGCTTGCGCGCAGTGCGCCTGACCGAGTCGGGATTGAAATACGCACTCTCAATCAGCACGTCAACTGTTGACGTAGAAATTTCTGAATCCAAACTGCCCATGATGCCCGCAAGCGCAACTGGCCGTTCGGCATCTGCGATGACCAGCATTTCGCGCTCGAGCGAACGCGCTACGCCATCGAGTGTTTGCAGTGTTTCTCCTGCCGCCGCTCGCCGCACAATGATTTTCTGACCGCTGATCTTTTGTAGATCAAAAGCGTGCAGCGGCTGGCCTAACTCGTGGAGCACATAGTTCGTGATATCGGCAACATTATTGATTGGCCGTTGGCCGATTTCGTTGAGACGTTTGGCAAGCCAGTCGGGTGATGGGCCAATCTTCACGCCACGCACAATGCGGGCGGCATAACGTGGACAAAGATCCGTGTCTTTGATTTCAACAGCCGCGAAATCGCTCGATTTTCCTTCGGTTTTTGCGACTTTGGACTTTGGACTTTGGACTTTGGACTTTTCGATCACCGCAACTTCCCGCGCGATACCCACATGCGAAAGGCAGTCGGGCCGATTTGAAGGGACTTCGACATCCAGCAGCGAATCACCGTCGCTCTCATCAACCGAATCGATGGCGAGGCCAACCATAGTGAGCCGCTCCCGCAATTCCAGCGGAGTCAGCTTCGTATTAGTCAGCTCGCGCAGCCAGTTGTAACTTATGAGCATAAGCGGTGACAGGTGACGAGTGACAAGTGACGAGTATGCAACTCTGTATGGTTGCTCTGACTTGTCACTTGTTACCCGTCACTTGTTACTCCTAATCAAACTGTTCCAGAAACCTAACGTCATTTTCAAAAAGCAGACGAATGTCGTCCAGCCCATACATCAAAGCGCACATACGATCGATTCCCAGTCCAAAAGCGAAACCGGAGTAAATTTCCGGATCGACGCCGGCTATCCGCAAAACATTCGGATGGACCATGCCTGAGCCACCGAGTTCGATCCAGCCGGACTGTTTGCAAATGCGACAGCCCGTACCGCCGCATTTGAAACAACTGAAATCAAACTCCGCACTGGGTTCAGTAAACGGAAAATACGAGGGCCGAAAACGGGTGACCGTTTCTGCGCCAAACATGCGCCGCAGAAATTCCGCAACTGTTCCTTTCAAATGGGCCATGGTGATGCCGCGGTCAACGCATAGTCCTTCAACTTGAAAAAACATCGGATTGTGTGTTGGGTCAGGGGTATCGCGGCGAAAGACGCGGCCCGGCGCAATCATGCGCAGTGGAGCGCCGTGTCGTTGCATTGCATGGATCTGCACCGTCGAAGTCTGCGAACGAAGCGCAAAGCCGTCGATCGTATAAAAAGTATCTTGCGGGGCACGAGCCGGATGGTTTTCCGGGATATTCAGTGCATCGAAATTGTAGAAGTCGGTTTCAATTTCCCGATCATCTTCAATTGCGTAGCCCAACGAGACGAATATGTCTTCGATGCGCTCTCGCAATTTGGTTATCGGATGAATGTGACCGCGGCGCGGACGACGGCCCGGGAGGGTCACATCGATGCGCTCGCGCTCGCCACGCGCGGCTTGAACCAGACTGTTGAGCTTCTCGTCGGTTTCTGCGATTCGCGCGGTAATCTCCGCTTCGGTCTGCTGTACGAGCTGGCCGAAAGCCGCACGCCCGTCCGGAGCGACCTTGCCGATGAGCTTTTTGCACGCCGAAAGCGCGCTTTTCTTACCCAGATGACGAGTTCGAAATTCAGCCAGGGCACGTTGTTCCGTTTCGGCATCCGCCGAACTCAGCGACTGGGCAGAAGCATCCCTTAAGCGGACAAAGCGTTCGAATTCTTCGTCGAACGCTTTGCGTGCTGCTTCAACCTGAGATTTTGGATCTTCCTGATTCGTGCTCTCGGTCATTAGCAGTTGAACCGGCGGGCAATGCCCGCCTCTAACTATTGTGAGCTCATTGTTGATTACGCTGCGGCTTTTTCTTTCTTATTGTCGAGCGCGTTCTTCGCCTGTAGCGCAACTTCCTTGAAAGCATCGGGTTGATTGACTGCGAGGTCGGCAAGAACTTTCCGATCCAATTCAATCTCCGCCAGCTTCAGACCGTGTATAAGTTGTGAATAGTTCAACCCATTCAGACGCGCGGCCGCGCCAATGCGCACAATCCAAAGACTACGAAAATCACGTTTCTTCAGTTTGCGCCCCGTGTAGGCGAAGTTTAATCCACGTTCGACCGACTCTTTTGCAGAACGATAAAGTTTCGACTTGGTGCCGCGATAACCCTTCGCCAGCTTCAAAATTTTCTTGCGCCTTTCAAGGCGCTTGTTTCCACGTTTTGCTCTTGGCATAACTTCTCCTTAATGATGAACGCGAAACTTTGAATGATGAATAGGGATCCTATTCATCCTTCCGTCTTCATCCCTCATAATTGCTCTTAATCTCTTCCATACGGCAGCATTGCTGCGACGCGCCCCAAGTCGGATTTTGATACCAGGCCGTCAATATCCAGCAGCCGTTTTCGCTTGTGGGTTTTCTTCGTCAAAATATGGCGCGCATGCGAATGGCCACGTTTAACTTTCCCGCTGGCAGTCAAACGAAAACGCTTTGCCGCGCCTTTGTGTGTTTTTAGTTTTGGCATAATTCCCCCTCTTCAACTCTGAGATCTGAAATCTTAAATCTTAAATTTTTGCGTCGTGCCCTACGGTCGGGCCAACTCCACTTACCTTCTCGCTACCGCAGGTGGTACTGACCAGCCCTTACGGTTGGGCTACCTCAGCCAGCATCTACCGGTTTATTGCTTTCTACTTTCGGCTCCGGCTTACTGCTCGCCACGACAGGTTGCTCAGGCTTATTGCTTTCTACTTTCGGCTCGGGCTTACTGCCCGCCACTGCCGGCTGTTCAAGCTTAGCCGTTCCCTTATGCTTCTTCGGGCCCAGAATGATGAACATCTGATTGCCTTCCATGCGCGGCCGGGCTTCGACTTCGCCGACATCAATCAGGTCATGTTCCAGTCGCTCGAGGATGCGCGCGCCCAACTCACGATGTGTCATTTCTCGGCCACGAAACCAAATGGTGGCTTTAACCTTGTCGCCTTCTTCCAGCCATTCGCGCGCGTGTTTCATGCGATAGCCGTAGTCATGATCATCAGTCCCCGGCCGAAACTTAACTTCCTTAACGGTGATCGTGACCTGCTTTTTCTTTGCTTCGTTTGCCTTCTTCTTCGCTTCGTACTGAAACTTTCCGAAGTCGATGATGCGGCAAACCGGCGGATCGGCTGTAGCGGCAACTTCCACCAGGTCCAAACCTTTTTCTCGGGCGGCGCGAATGGCGTCTCGAATATCCATGACGCCGAGCTGCTCGCCTTCGTCACCAATGACGCGCACCTGAGGCACGCGAATTCTTTCGTTAATGCGGGCAATGGGCATGCGCCGGTTGTCCGGGCGCGAGCCGCGACCTCGAAAGCCTGTAGCTATACTTCACCTCCTAAGGTTAGAAGTTCCAGGTTTCAAGTTTCAAGTTTCAAGTTCAAAACCTGAAACTTGAAACCTGAAACTAAGTGTTAGTCAACGCACGCAGCTCGACAAGCTTGCGCGCCATTTCAACAAAGTCGTTAATAGACATCACACCGATGTCGCCCTTGGTCCGCTCGCGAACCGCGACCATTCCCTGCTCCATCTCGCGGTCGCCCAGCACCAGCATGAATGGTGTTTTCTGAATCTGGGCGTTACGAATCTTCGCGCCAATCTTCTCACTCTTCAGATTTGACTCGACGCGCAAGCCGGCGGCCCGCAGTGTTGCTGAAACTTTTTCCGCGTACTCGTTAACGCGATCCGTAATCGGCAACACGGCAACCTGCATCGGCGCCAGCCACATCGGGAACGCGCCGGCATAGTGCTCAATCAATACGCCAAAAAATCTTTCCATCGAGCCGAACAACGCGCGATGAATCATTATTGGCTGGTGCGGCTTATTGTCCTCGCCTATATATTCAAGCTGGAAACGAGCGGGCAAATTGAAGTCAAACTGCACAGTCGTCAACTGCCAGGTACGCCCGATAGCGTCTTCGACGCGAATATCTATCTTTGGACCATAGAAAACAGCTTCACCTTCAACACGCTGGTAGGCAATGCCACGATCATTCAGCGCCGTGGTCAACATTTCTTCCGCGCGATTCCAATCTTCGTCCGAGCCGAGGTAATGAACGTCGCCGCCACTTCCGCGTACCGAAAGTTCCACTTTGATTTCTTTAAAACCAAAGACCTCAAACATGTGAAACGCGAAGTCGATACAACCTACGATCTCACCATTGACTGTCTCGGGCGTGCAGAAAATATGCGCATCGTCCTGCGTAAACCCGCGCACGCGCGTCAAACCATGCAGTGTTCCCGACAATTCCGCGCGATAGACAGTGCCCAACTCGGCATAGCGAATGGGCAGATCGCGGTAAGAACGCTGGCCCGATTTGTAAATACCGATGTGAAACGGACAGTTCATCGGCTTGATCCGAAACTGCTGCTCTTCAAACTCGATCGGCGAGAACATTGAATCCGCGTAGTTCTCTTCGTGCCCGCTGGTGAACCACAACTCGCGCTTGGCGATATGCGGCGTGAACACCAGGCCATAGCCGCGCGCGGCCAACTGTTCACGCAGATAGTCTTCCATCTCCTTGCGAATCGCGCCGCCCTTCGGATGCCAGAAGATCAACCCCTGGCCATATTGTTCCTGAATTGAGAACAGATCGAGTTCGCGGCCCAACCGTCGATGATCTCTTTTCTCGGCTTCCTCCCGCTGCTTCAGCCACGCGTCCAATTCTTCCTGCGAGAAGAAAGCCGTGCCGTAGATGCGCTGCATCTGGGTATTCTCAGCGTCGCCCTTCCAGTAAGCGCCGGCAAGTGATAGCAGCTTGAACGCGCGCAACTTGTTGGTGTTCGGCACGTGTGGGCCGAGACAGAAATCGATGAATGGCGAATTGTCGATGTAGTAAACGCTGACAATTTCGCCGGCCTTCTCGGCAATCAGCTCGCACTTCAACGGCTCTTCGCGCTCTTTGAAAATCTCCAGCGCTTTCGCTTTGGGAATTTCCTCGCGCCGGTAAGCAAGATTGCGGCTGGCAATCTGCCTCATCCTCTTTTCAATGAGCGGAAGGTCTGCTTCGGTTAACGGCTGTGGCGCAATCACATCGTAGAAAAATCCATAGCGCGGATCTTCAAGCAGCGCCGGCCCAATTCCCAGCTTGGTGCCGGGAAACAGATCAAGCACCGCGGCTGCGAGCAGATGAGCCGTCGAGTGGCGCAGCACGTCCAAACCCTCGAGCGTTTGCGGCAGGACCGGCTCAATTTGAAGCACCTCGCCGTTTGGCTGTGCATCGAGCGTGAAAGCAAGATCAACTTCGCGACCATTAACGCGCGCCGCCAAAGCTTGCTTAGCTGCTTCGCGGTCAAGCTTCTTCAGCGCATCACCAACGGTCACCGGGGCAGGAATCTGCGTCGCTGGTCCATGGCCAAGTTGTACGTTAATCTCGCTCATCTTGCTTCGTGGATAGTAAACCGTGAATCGTAAATAGAAATACTGACTCTGGAACTCAAAGCCTATTGTGACGGCCTAACAAGCCGTTCCGCACAAAAATGCGGGAAAGAACAATGGCACAGCCCAGCAGTCCACGAGTGGCTCCGGCACTTCCTATTCACGATTTACGATTCACTATTTGCTGCTTCTCTGATCGGATCTGATAGGAGCGCCTTCGCCGAACCGGCCATAAGAGGCTGGTAATCAAAAACTAAAGAATCGAGTGTGTGTTCGATTCATAACGAAGGTCTTCTGGAGCATCCTATCAAAAA
The DNA here is from genome assembly GCA_035601415.1 of Pyrinomonadaceae bacterium. Lineage (GTDB taxonomy): Bacteria > Acidobacteriota > Blastocatellia > Pyrinomonadales > Pyrinomonadaceae > PSRF01. The sequence continues at coordinate 16,158 of DATNOG010000045.1, forward strand.
TTAGAACCTGCCAACGCCCTTCGGCGTTAACCTCTGCTTGAAGCTCTAGAATTTAGCCAAAGCGCCTGCGTAAGTCAAATTCTCAGCACTTCCCTGTCCAATTTATCTAAAACGTAATCAGATAATCACTCAACGTTTCATACATCGACTGAAAAGAGCTGGCACAGAACAGCACCGGCTGAAAGCGCGTCGGGTCATATTCCAGGCGAGATGCTTCCTGCAAATCAAATGGTCTCAACTCCGCCTCATGCATCTCCTCCAGCTCGCCTGCCGAAGAGAGTAACCCGGTGCCATACGCCTTCACTTGGTAATCCTCAAGCAAGACCCCAAATTCGAGTGTGTACCAGTAAACGCGCGACAGCCGCTCCAGGGCTTCGGAGCTGGTCGTACGCTTGACAGCGCTGCCGACCATTCGATTGAGTTCAGCCAGCCGTTTGCTCGCCAAGGTGACCGCATGACCTAACAACTCGTGAACCACATCGGGCTCAGGCGTGTAAAGCGGCGTCGAGTGGTGACGAATATATTGCGTGCAAAGGAATACGCCGTTGGCCAGCGATTCGAGAAACACTCGCGGCTCAACCAGTCCGGCGACTGGCTCTAAACGAAAGCCGCTGATGGCTTGAACTTTGGCTGAGACTTCGCTCAGTTGTGGAATGCGATCTCGCGGCAAATCCAATTTCGCGATGCAATCGAGATATTCTTTGCAGGCGCGCCAGCGATGCTGCGGTTCTATTATCTCCAAAATGCTTTGCCAAAGTTGGTGCTCTTTTGCGTCGTACGGAGCGTCAGGGATTTGCGCGCCGGGCTGATACTCCATGGCCAGGCGCGCGATCTCGTTGCGACGGGCCCGGTAACTTGCATCTCGAAAGCCGGGATGGTCGGGATCGAGTTGGACGATTTGATTTCGCTCCGCGGCGAGTTCGTTTGGTTCTGCGGTGACCATCCGCGCGTCGGTATGATCTCGCAGCAAGCCGATTTGCTTATTGGTTAGTGTGTCCATTTTTCGGGCCTCTCACAACGAAAAAACCGGCCACTGCTCCTCCCCTTTTGGGAAGGATCAGTGGCCGGTTCATTGAAACTTATCTGCGTCTACTTTAAATGATGACGATGAAACGCCGACAGTTCTCTACCGCCCTGGTCCTCCCCGAAGGGAGCTGCCAATACCAATAATAACGATAGAGATTGTAGGAGTGATTATTCATTTCACCATACGCATTGCGCGCCCGCAAAAAGTACTCCCGGTCTATGAAAACTGTCAAGCCTTTTGTAGGTGTTGGCAATCTCATTAGCACCGTCGCTTCAGCGCGGTGGAACTGGACTCTCGCGGCGGATTGGAAACCGTTTAAACGGTTTCTCATTTCTAATGTGGCCATCTATCACCGGGCTAAAGCCACGGTGCTAATGAGAAGCATTCACACCCTCTGTCAACGACCTAACGAACGCTCCCACGTTATTGATCAGGTCGCGCCTGCTTCCCTGCTTTTCGATTTCGGCCACGATGGCCGAACCAACCACCGCCGCATCCGCGTAGCGCAACACTTCTTTAACCTGAGTTTTGTTCGAGATACCAAAACCGACGGCAACGGGCAAATTGGTCACGGCGCGCACGCGCCCGACCAGTATTTCCGCTGCGTTACTTAATTCTTCCCTCGTTCCTGTTACGCCGGTGCGCGATACCGCGTAAATGAAACCACTGGCGCGCCCGGCAATCATGTGCAAACGATCGTCGCTTGAGGTCGGCGCCACGAGATAGATCATGTCGAGCTGCTGTGCCGACAATGCTTTCTGAAAACCTTCCGCCTCCTCCGGCACCAGGTCAGTCACTAATACGCCGTCGACGCCCATGCGCGCCGCTTCTTTGGCCAGTCGGTCCAACCCAAACTGCATTAGCGGATTGTAGTAACTGAAAAGCACGATAGGCACGTCCGTTTGCTCGCGCGCCCGGGAAACAGTTTGCAAAATCTCTTCAATGCCCACGTGGTTTCGCAACGCTCGTTGAGACGATCGTTGAATCACCGGTCCGTCGGCCATAGGATCGCTGAACGGCACACCTAACTCAATAATACTCGCGCCGCAGCGGGCCAACTCGACGATCAAATCGCGAGTCACGTCGAGGTTGGGATCGCCGGCGGTAACGAAAGGAATCAACCCCCCATGTCCCTCTTTCTTGAGTGCGGCAAAGGTCGCTTCTATTCGTCGCAAGCAGACTCCTTACTCAAGATCTCAGCGACGGTTTGGACATCCTTATCGCCACGTCCAGACAAGTTCACGATAATGCAACGGTCCGTTCCCAGTTCGCGCGCGAGCGGTAGCGCGTGTGCGATCGCGTGGGCCGACTCGAGTGCAGGAATGATTCCTTCAAGTTGCGAAAGCGTTTGAAATGCTGCCAGCGCTTCATCATCTGAAGCAGTGACGTATTCCACCCGTCCTGAGTCGTGAAGGTACGCGTGTTCCGGACCGATTGAAGGGTAATCAAGCCCGGCAGAGATAGAGTGTGTGGCAGCAATCTGTCCGCGCTCGTCTTGCAGCACATAGCTTAGCGTTCCCTGCAACACTCCCGGACGACCGCCGCCGCCGGAAATGAATCGCGCCGCATGATTGCCTAACTGACTTCCCGTTCCACCAGCTTCCACACCAATCATACGCACGGATGGGTCGGCAAGAAATGGATAAAATAGCCCGATGGAATTCGACCCGCCACCAATGCAAGCGACCAGAACGTCGGGTAAGCGTCCTTCCGCTTTGAGAATTTGCGCGCGCGCCTCGCGGCCAATCACGCACTGAAAATCACGCACCATCAGTGGGTAAGGATGTGGGCCAAGCGCACTGCCAAGCAGGTAGTAAGTCTCTGCGGGCGTGCTCACCCAATCACGCAATGCTTCGTTTATCGCGTCCTTCAGTGTGCATGAACCCGTCCGTACTTCTCGAACTTCAGCGCCCAACAGTCGCATGCGAAAAACATTTAACTCCTGCCGCCGCATGTCTTCGCTGCCCATGTAGACGACGCAGTCAAGTCCAAACAGCGCGCAGACGGTTGCCACCGCCACGCCGTGTTGACCGGCGCCCGTTTCGGCAATAATTCTTTTCTTACCCATGCGGCGCGCCAACAGAACCTGGCCCAGCGCGTTGTTTATTTTGTGCGAACCGGTGTGTGAAAGGTCTTCGCGCTTGAGATAAATGCACGCCCCACCGGCGAATTCCGTAAGCCGGGCGGCATGAAACAATGGCGTCGGGCGTCCGGAATAGTTTCGCAGCAGCGTTGCCAATTCCGATTTGAAGCCGGCATCAGAACGTATTGATAGGTACGCCGCGGTTAATTCATCGAGCGGCGCCATCAGCGTTTCAGGAACAAAGCGTCCGCCGTACGGTCCCCAGTGCCCATCTGTATCTGGTTCGTTATTCTTCATCGAAGCCAACCCTATCAACCTGTTGTCGCGAAGGCTTTACACGAAAAGTGCTTAATTGTTCAGAACCTGAGCGACGGCGATTGCGGCTTGCCGCCGCACAGTGCGGAATGCCTATGGCTTTCCGCTGAGTTCCCCTTAATGAGTTTTTCCTGAGGCTCAGCCTCAGGAAAAGAGCTGAGAGATCGCTTCCGGAAAGGCCGAGCCTTTCCGCACTGTGCGGCGGCAAGCCGCACCTAATCGTTTTCTACCCGCAAAGCCGCCTGGTGTTCGTGTGCGCGGATCGCCTTGATAAAAGCGCGTACTCTGGCGATGTCTTTGCGTCCAGGCGAACTTTCCAAACTACTACATGCGTCTACTCCGTAGGGCTGAACGCTTGCCACGGCCTCGGCAACATTTTCTGGTCCCAGCCCGCCTGCCAGAATTAGTTTCGGCACTTTTGTTTTCGTGCTCCGCGCGATCGACCAGTCGAAAGTTCTACCCGTCCCGCCACGAAGGCTTTGGTCCAAACTATCAAGCAGGACAGCATCTGTATCGTATTCCGCTGCACTTTCCGGTTTGAAGTTCTCGCCCGCCCGAAGTGCCTTGATCACAAATCTTCCATCTAACTCGCGACAGTAAGACGGCGACTCATCGCCATGTAATTGCACCGCGGCCACACCCACGGCATCGATCAGGCGCGCGACGTTCTGTGGTGTGCCGGCATTAACAAAAACACCAACAGTCAAAATCGCGGCAGGAAGCTGGGCAACAACTTCGCGCGCCGTTTCCGGCTTGATGTAACGCGGACTGCCTGGATAGAAATTGAATCCGAGCAGGTCTGCACCTGCATCGGCGCACGCCAATGCGTCTTCCAAATTAGTAATGCCGCAAATCTTTATCCGTACCATGATTAATATGTTACTTGTGATGTTCCGACAACTATTTACTGGGAGCGCGGGCGTCTCGCCCGCATCGTGCGCAACAACTCAACCAAAAGCCTCTTTCGCGCTTCGCGCTCATTGCGGGCGAGATGCCCGCGCTCCCAGTAATCAAGTTTGCTCAAGAAAGAAATGCCCGCAACGCTTCGCCGGGATCGTCTGCGCGCATTAGCGCTTCGCCAATCAGAAAACCGTGGAAACCTGCGGCACGCAACCGTTGCAGGTCAGCATTCTCGCGCAGGCCACTTTCGCTAATCAGAATCGCATCTACCGGCGCCGACGCTAGACATTCTTCGGACACTCCGAGTGAAACAACGAACGTTCGCAGGTCACGATTGTTAACGCCAATCAATCTTGCGCCACAGGCAACGGCGCGCTGCATTTCGTCCAGCGTGTGCACTTCGACCAACGCGTCCATTTGCAACTCGTCCTCCGCGAGGCGGCGCAACGACGCAAGTTGCTTGTCATTCAGTGCAGCAACAATCAACAACACTGCATCTGCGCCGGCTGCGGCTGATTCAAAGACTTGATACTCATCGACGATGAAATCCTTGCGCAACACAGGAATTCGAATCGCTCCTTTAACAGCTTTCAAATCTTTAAGCGAGCCATGAAAGTAATCTTCTTCAGTCAATACTGAGATAGCGGCGGCGCCATTCTGTTCGAAGGCGCGCGCGACCTCCGCTGCGTCCGCGTGCCGCCGAAGGTCACCTTGCGATGGTGAGGCCCGCTTGAATTCTGCAATCACCGCGAGCTCGCTCTTTCGAGCACCGATTGCTGCGCGCAATGCAAATGGTTGCGATTGTTTGCGCGCCGCGCGCGACAAGGCAATCAATTCCGAAGCAGACGCCACTTGCTTCGAGCGCTGAATTTGCTCTTGCTTGCGTTCGATAATCTCATCGAGGAAATTCATGGCCAGTGTCATTTGTTTGTAGCTCTGATTAGCTCGTCTAATCTGGATTGCGCCGCGCCGCTATCAATACTTTCTTCAGCCAACCGTCTTGCCGTACGAAAATCCTGAGCCGCACCACCCACAACCAGCGCCGCTGCCGCATTAATGACCACCAAGTCACGCGCTTCATCCCGGCGCCCGCCAGTAAATATTGAGCTAATGATAGCGGCACTATTTCCGGCGTCATTGTCACGAACGTTTTCCAGCGTGGCAGACTTCAAGCCAAAATCCTCCGGTGTGATTTCAAAGCTTCGCACCTCTCCCTTCATTGTTTCGGCAACGAGCGTTTTTCCGCTCAAAGTGATTTCATCCAGTCCATCAGAACCGTGGACTACCCACGCGCGCTCGGTACCAAGCGCCGCCAACGTATGTGCCAGCGGCTCGACAAGTGCCGGATGCCACACACCAATTACCTGGCGCGGCGCCCCGGCGGGATTCGTTAGCGGTCCGAGCAAGTTGAAGGTGGTGTGAACTCCCAACTCACGTCGCACGCCGACAACACGCGCGGTGGCTCCGTGATACAGCGGCGCAAACATGAAGCAGATGCCTATCTCGTTAAGACACTCTTCCGAAATATGCGCCGGCGCGTCCACCTTCACGCCAAGTTTCGACAGCACATCTGCACTTCCCGATCGACTCGTTGCAGCGCGGCTTCCGTGTTTTGCAACCGGCAATCCAGCGCCGGCAATTACGAAAGCTGCGGCTGTTGAGACATTGAAGGTTTTGACGGCGCTCGAACCGCTGCCGGCGGTATCGATGAAAATTCCGTGACGAGACACTATCTTCGTGGAGCGTTCGCGCATCGCCAAAGCCATCCCCGCGAGCTCTTCAACTGTTTCACCCTTGACCGCCAAAGCCACAAGCGCAGCGGCGATCTGCGCATCAGTCGCTTCTCCATCGAGCAGCGCGCCGAGCAGTTGACCTGCTTCGCGGCGCTGCAAATTTTCACCACGCATCAATCGTAGCAATAGCGTTCGCAGGTTCGAGTCTTGCTGCGGCTCATCGCGGCGTCCTGGAGTGGGTAGCAACCATGCAGGCCTGCTTGTTTTTGTTGTAGTGTCGTAATTCATAAGTTAAGAAAATTATCGAGAAGTCGCTTCCCTTCCGTCGTCAGGATTGACTCCGGGTGAAACTGCACTCCTTCAACCTTCAACTCGCGGTGCCGGATCCCCATGATGACGCCATCCGCTGTCACGGCCGAGACTTCTAAACACGCAGGCAACGACTCAGGGTCTATCACGAGCGAGTGATAGCGTGCTCCCTTGAAAGGACTGTCGAGGCCCGCAAAAATCGTGCGTCCATCGTTTGAAACTTCTGACGCCTTGCCATGGACGCAGCTTCCAGCTCGTACCACGCGGCCTCCGAAACTCTGACCGATTGCCTGATGGCCCAGGCACACGCCTAATATGGGAAGCGTGCCCGCAAAGTTTTCAATGAGTTCCAGTGTCAGGCCAGCGTCATCGGGAATACCCGGTCCCGGCGAGATAACGATTCTGTCCGGTCTCAATCGTGTCGCAACGTCTTCGACCGACAGTTGATCGTTGCGGCGCACAATCACATCGGCTCCAAGCTCGCCAAGATATTGCACGAGGTTGTAAGTAAATGAGTCGTAGTTGTCGATAACGAGGATCATGTGATCTGACCTTCGAGATTCAGCCTGCTTCCTACGTCGGCAAGCTAAAGCTGGTACTCTTAACTGCTTGCGTTTGCTCGCGTGTTGAACTTTCTTCCGCGATTTCAATCGCTCGAAAAAGCGCGCGTGCTTTGTTCACTGTCTCCTCATATTCGAGTTCAGGAATCGAATCGGCCACGATCCCGGCGCCGGCTTGCACTGACGCCATACCATCTCGGTCCAATACCAGCGTCCGAATCGCGATACAGGAATCGAGATTTCCGGCATAGTCCGCGTAAAGAATTGCGCCCGAATAAACGTCCCGCGGCGTTGGTTCAAGCCCCTGGATGATTTCCATCGCCCGCACTTTCGGAGCGCCGGTCACCGTCCCGGCGGGGAAACAGGCGGCCAACGCATCAAAGCGGTCGAGGCCATCACGCAGTTGTGCGGTCAGGCTGCTGACCAGATGTTGCACATGTGAATAACGCTCGATGGTCATTAAGGATTCCACTTTCACCGAGCCAAAATCGGCGACCCGTCCAAGATCGTTGCGGCCCAGATCGACCAACATGACGTGCTCGGCAACTTCCTTCTCATCTGCGCGCAATTCGTTTCCCAAACGAGCATCTTCTGCCTCGGTGTCTCCGCGAGGGCGCGTGCCCGCGATCGGGCGATAATCCAGTTGGCGACCGCGGCAACGGACCAGCATCTCTGGTGAAGCTCCCAGGATTGCTCCTTCACCCAGGCGCAAGAAAAACATATATGGAGACGGATTAGTCGCGCGCAGTGCCCGGTAGATCGCCAGCGCTTCCGCGCTCGTTTTTCTTTTGAAACATTGCGAGATAACAACCTGATAACAATCGCCGGCGAAGATGTGTTCTTTGATTGTTCTGACCGCGCCTTCAAAAGATTCACGGTCCCAGTTGGAAACGAAAGCCGCTGCATCGTTAGTTCGTTTCACGTTAGCGTTTGTGGTTGGGATCTTTTCGTCGGGTATTTCTTTCTTCAAGGCCCTATCAAAGCGCGCGGTGTTCTCGATAGCCTGCTCGTATAGCGTTTTCAAAAGGGAGCGATCGGCTCCGGCCTCTTCCGTGAACACGATCGAAACAATTTGCGTCGTTTGGCTGCCGCGTTCTATCGCTACAACTGTTTTGAAAAACATCCACACTGCATCGTCGCCTACACTATCGACTTTGTTTTCAAAGGCAGATTCAAACCATTGCGTAGCCTGGAAACCCAGATAGCCAATGGCTCCGCCGGCTAGAGGTGGCAGACCGTCGACCGGCGAAAGTGTTCTCGTGCGAAAGTATTCTGAAATAAACTCGGGAGCGGATACTTCCAAAGTCTCGATGGCGCCGGCCCTTTCGACGATTGTTTGATTTCCTCGCCCGCGCACGATCAGCTCCGGCTCAATGCCGATGAACGAATGACGCGCGAGACTTTCGCCACCTTCTATCGATTCAAACAGAAACGAATAGGTGGGGCTCGCACCCAGGCGTTCGAAGGCGTCAACCGGTTGCTGAAAATCACTCACGACTGTTCGCACAACCGGAACGACGTTGCCCAAAGCCGCCGCATGTTCAAATTCTTCGAAGGATGATGGAGTGACAACTGTCATAGCGATGTTTTATGTCAGACGGCTACCGCCTCAACTGAAGCAATCACGGCATGAATTGCCCGCACTTCAACGATGAGCTGGTCATACTGTTCGAAGGTTAACGACTGAGCGCTATCGGAAAGCGCGCGTTCCGGTTGATTATGGACCTCGATAATCAGGCCATCGGCGCCAACGGCAACGCCCGCTCGAGCGAGGGGTCCAACCATATAGCTCTTACCCGTGCCGTGTGACGGATCCACGATGACTGGCAAATGGGATACAGCTCGTACCGCTGGAATCGCAGCCAGGTCGAGGGTGTTGCGCGTGTGCTGAGTAAAGGTGCGAATGCCGCGCTCGCACAAGACCACGTTGTAGTTGCCTTCGGCCATGATGTACTCCGCGGCCAGCAGCCATTCATCCATCGTCGCCGACAAGCCACGCTTGAGAAGAACTGGAAGGTGCGACCGTCCGGCGCGACGCAAAAGGGTAAAGTTTTGCATGCTGCGCGCGCCGATTTGAATTACGTCACCGTACTTCTCAACCAGATCAACGCCGGCGTCGTCGAGCGCTTCAGTAACTATTTTTAGATCAAACCGCTCGCGCACTTCCGACAAAATTTGTAAACCTGCTTCGCCCAACCCTTGGAAAGCGTAAGGCGAGGTTCGCGGTTTGAAGGCTCCGCCACGGAAAAATTTAGCGCCACTACGCTTTACCGTTTCAGCAATCGCAAATGTCTGTTCCCTATTTTCAACTGCACATGGCCCGGCGATTATGGTCAGGTTGCCATCGCCAACGGTGGCATCACCGCAGCGCACGATTGTCTTTTCAGGTTTGAGGTCGAGAGTAATCAACTTATAGGGTTTGGTAACGCGTATCACTTCGGCCACGCCCGCCAAATTCTCGAAATGAGTAGCATCGACGGCGCCCTGATTGCCGGTTATGCCAATGGCGGTGCGCAATGCGCCAGGCACCGGGTGCGCCCGCAACCCAATGCTGGTCACAAGGTCAATAACAGTCGCCACCTCGCGTTCAGTTGCATTTGTCTTCATTACAATGAGCATGATTACCTCGTCAGTGTCTAAACTTCATCAGGACCCTTGGATCGAGCAGGACGGCAGAAAACAAAAAAACCCGCCGCCAAGCCTTGGCAGCGGGTTCCTGGAATAGCCGATGTGGCTTTTATTATTGCCTACATCTCACACCAAAACAACACAGCCGCCAACGTTGACGCCCCACCAGTACCAGGCGG
>DATNOG010000046.1:0-10114 GCA_035601415.1 Pyrinomonadaceae bacterium
GAACTGAATAGCATTCGAATTGTGGGGCTGCTCCAATTTCATCAGTACTAACGTAAAGCCCTCCTTTCGTGAAGGCTGCGAAACATATAAACTTTATTTTGAATGCGACCGGAGTTGTTGTGATGACGGAAAAACGAAAAAAGGGAATCGTCAAACGAGGTGGTTGGGAGATTGCCAAAAAAGTTCTCAAGGCGCTTCCGGTTATCGGTTCCTTATTTACAGTTGGCTTTGCCGGCCACGATATTAAGAAGAAAGGGTTGGTCGCGGGTGCTGTGCACGTGGGACTTGATGCAACGCCGGTATTGGGAACGGCTAAGAACGTGGTGGAGATTTTCACCGGCGACTGGATTCCAGATAAAGCTTCGAAAGATTCCAAGACAAGTGAACTTAAACGTGAACAGGCGGACGCTCAGTGAAGGGTCGCGCTGTTTCATAGGCATGCGCGAGTTTGAAGAGGGTCGGTTCTGACCAGTAGGAGCCGAGCAGTTGAAAACCAATTGGCAATCGGCCGGAAGAAAGTCCGCAGGGAACACTCAATCCCGGAATGCCGGCAAGGTTCGCTGTCACTGTGTAGATGTCGTTCAAATACATCGCCAGCGGATTGTCGACTTTTTCGCCGATTAGAAACGCGGGCGTGGGCGATGTCGGCGTAATGATCGCATCGCAGGTCTCAAAAGCTTTCTGAAAATCCTGCTTGAGCAACGAGCGCACCTGCTGGGCCTTGTGGTAGTAAGCCTCGTAGTAACCTGCCGACAGCACGTAAGTGCCCAACATTATTCGGCGCTTTACTTCCGGTCCAAATCCTTCATCGCGCGTTTTGCGATACATCTGGCGCAGCTCCGGCGCATCCTCGGCGCGAAATCCATAACGAACGCCATCAAAGCGCGCCAGGTTTGAAGACGCTTCCGCGGTCGCGATGATGTAATAGACAGCAATGCTGTACTGCGCGTGCGGCAGTTCGACTGCAACTATTTCGGCGCCGAGTTCGCGATAGACATCGACCGCCGCTTCAACCGACTTGCGTACTTCCGCGTCGAGTCCTTCACCGAAAAGCGCTCTGGGAAAGCCAAGACGCGCGCCTTTAATGCCGGTGGTCAGTTCAGCAGTGTAATCAGGCACCGGAACATCGGCTGTGGTTGCGTCATGCGGATCGCGGCCGGCGATGATTCCCAACACGCGCGCCACATCTTCTGTGTTGTGCGCAAAAATCCCAACCTGGTCCAATGAAGATGCAAACGCAACCAGACCGTATCGCGAGTTGCGACCATATGTCGGCTTCAAACCAACTACCCCGCATAGCGAAGCAGGTTGCCGCACCGAGCCGCCGGTATCAGAACCCAACGCCACGGGAACAATGCCCGCAGCGACCGCAGCCGCCGAGCCGCCGGACGAGCCGCCGGGCACGCGCGTCGTGTCCCACGGATTCTTAACCGCGCCGAACGCAGAGTTCTCATTTGAAGAGCCCATGGCAAATTCGTCGCAATTAGTTTTACCAATCACGGCTGCGCCCGCACTCAATAATCGTTCGATGACTGTCGCGTTGTAGGGTGGATGATAGTCGCCCAGGATGTGCGAGCCGCAGGAAGTTTGCATTCCCTGTACGCAGATGTTGTCTTTGATGGCAACGGGAATGCCGGTAAGCGGCGAAGCTGAATTTTGTCCGACCTCTTCCGCGCGCTTTATCGCGCCGGCGCGATCGATTTGCAGAAACGCATTAAGGGTTGGGTTCAGTTTCTCTGCGGCGTTTACAGATGACTCAACAAGCGCGCGGGCTGTCCTCTGGCCGCTCGCTAAGCCTTTCCTTATTGACTCAATCTCACTCATGCTGTGCACATCGCCAACGAGCTATCCTAAAGCAAATGAAAAATGAAAAATGGAAAATGAGAAATGGAAAATCAGTATCCCGTTGGTACTCACAGCCGTGATCCCTATTGCTTTAAAGTACCTTTGGTACCCGAAAGTGTCCTGAGGCTGCGTCGGGCGCCTCGGCAAGCGCAGTATTCTGACCAAGCGACGGAGCGACTGCGTCAGCGCGCGCCGAATCAGTCGCTTCACCTTCCGGCGTCAAACCGCCGAGCGAAGGCTGCACGTTCTTCGTGTTGAGCGCATTAAGCTGCTCAACGTAGGCGACGATGTCGGACATTTGCGGCGCGAATATCTTCAACTCGTCCGGCGTAATCTCCATATGCGCTAGTTGCGCAACTTTTTCGACCTCTGCTTCGGTTATGGGCATGGCGCTCTAAGTTCCAAGTTCCAAGTTTCAAGTTTCGGATTGCGGATTAGTTTCCAATCGCTTCACGCAGCTTGTGGCCGCTCCTAGGAACGCACGCCGCAGGTGCGCATCCTGAATCTCGGAAGCAGCGGCGCGCAATTCAAAGGGAACCGGATAATCTGAATGTTTGCTCGACGTGTCCTGCGGCATTTGCGTTTTTGCTAATGCGTTTGGGTCTACGCGCAGCTCAATCAATTTAACCAGCGAATGCCCAAGTACTGCGTTCAACCGAAACAGTAGCTGCGGGCGAATCTGCTCCAACTGCTTCTGCCAGGCGTTGTCGGCGACGGCAACGATTAGAGTCTGACCTTCAAGTTTTACGGGTACTGCGTGAACGCTAAGCGTATCGCCGACTGCGTGTTTCCACGCAGCCAAACAGGCTGCTTCGGCGACTTCTGTCGAAGGGCCCGCGGCGGTCAGAATTGCCGGTAGGGTTTTTATTAAGCTCTCCATTTTTTAGACTACGTCGCAGTCATTTTCGAAATTGGGCAGCTTCAATTTAGAATCGCGAAATGGGGTCCCCACGCGGGCAGCCCGCGTGGGGTGGTCGTAGTTGAAATCGAAAAACTAAGACGGTTCGCGAGTGTAGCGGAGAATTGTTTGCTGCGACAAGCCGACCCTGTGATCGGTACTGACGCAGCTTGAACTCAACCACCCTTTCTCATTAACACCGTGGCTTCAGCCCGGTGGTTAGTGATTGGGCTCGGGAGGGAAACCGTTTAAACGGTTTCCGGTTGCGTTGGGCACTTAGGTCACCGCGCTAAAGCGACGGTGCTAATGAAATATGAGAGACAAGCTGCATTGGTGCCTTGTGATTCACATTGTTGATAACTAAATGGACACTCAAAACGCTTCTTTGGAGAAACTCATTCTCGCTTCACGCAGTCCGCGCCGCGCCGAGATACTTCGCGCCGCCGGCTGGCCCTTCGCAGCCGTGGCGGCCGATATCGACGAATCTGTTCGCGAAGGCGAGGACGCGGTCAGTTACGTAAAGCGTCTGGCACTGACTAAGGCGGAAACGGTGGCGCGTAGAATCAAGGATGGTCTGGTGCTGGGCGCGGATACGACCGTGTTGGTTGAAGGGGAAATGCTGGGCCAGCCACGCGATGACGATGATGCGCGGTGCATGCTCAAACTATTGAGCGGTAAATGGCACGAAGTGCTGACCGGCGTCGCGCTTTTGCGCGCGGATGAAAACACGCAGCCGTTGGTGGATCACGAAACGACGCGAGTGCGCTTTGCACAAATGTCAGATGAAGAAATCGACTGGTATGTTTCCACCGGCGAAGCGCGGGGCAAAGCAGGCGCTTATGGAATCCAGGGATCCGCCGCACTGTTTGTTGCAGAGATTGCGGGAGACTATTTCAATATCGTGGGCTTGCCGGTGAGGTTGGTGTATGAGTTAGTGAGTCGACTGGGAACCTTGTAAAGCAAACTGTTAGTTTGCGGTGTTGGGGTACTCAAAAGTTCAGGCGCGATCTTGTGCGTTAAATTTTCCTGCCACGATCGCAAACTAACAGTTTGCTTTACTAAAACAAAACGCTGCCGCCGTCGACATTGATTGCCTGGCCGTTTATGCCGCGGCCGTCTTCGGAAGCCAACAACAATGCCAGCGCCGCGACTTCTTCCGCAGTCACCAAACGGTTCTGTGGGCTCATCTTTTTAATTGAATCCAGTGCTTGATCTTTTGTCAGTGAAGTTTTTTTGGTGATGTTCTCGACGCCGCGCGTGGTCATCTCGGTGTCAACATAGCCCGGGCAAATAGCATTGACTGTTATCCCTTTGCTAGCCACTTCCAGCGCGACCGAACGCGTCAATCCCAGCACGCCATGTTTGGAAGCTGAATAGGCTGCGATGTAGGGCGCGCCGGTTTTGCCGGCAATGGACGCGACGTTGATGATGCGTCCCCAGCCGCGTTCCATCATTTGCGGCAGCGCCGCTCGCATACAATAAAAAGTCCCGTCAAGATTGATCGCGAGATGACGGCGCCAAAGCTCATCGTCGGTTTTACTGAGTGGCGCGCTCTCAGCAATGCCGGCGTTGTTGACCAGAATGTCAGGGCCGCGACCGAATGCTGTGTTCAAGGTTGCAAACATCTGCGCTACGCTATCGAGCTTCGCAACGTCGCAGGTGATCGGCATTACCTTGGGGGAAAACTTGCCCGCGACTTCATTTGCGACCTGCGCAACTTGATCGGCCGAGCGCGCCGCCACCGCGACATTCGCGCCTTCGCCCGCAAACGCGAGCGCAATCGCGCGTCCAATACCGCGACCACCGCCGGTAATCAATGCGATCTTATTTTGAAGTTTCATCCTTTGAAAAAGTGCTGAGTGAGTACCGAGTTCCGAGTACGTGGCTATGCCACTTACGGAACTCAGTACTCAGTACTCAGCATTCGAAACTATCGTCCGGTGAATTTTGGATCGCGTTTCTCAAGGAAAGCTCGCACGCCTTCGGCCCCGTCGTCGGAATCGAAGCAACGCATCTGCGCTTCAGTTTCGAAGCGCAGCATTTCTTCCAACTCAGCTGAGTGGCTCAGATAAACGGCTTGCTTCGCAGCGGCAATGGCAATCGCCGGCGCGTTGCGCAGACGTTCCGCCAGCTTGTGTGTTTCCGCTTCCAGTTCCGAAGGAGCTACTACGAAATTGATCAGACCGAGGCGTTGCGCTTCTGCTGCGTCGATTGTGCTGCCGAGAAAGAACAGTTCGCAGGCTTTGTTTGACGTGACCAACCGCGGCAGGAAATAGGTGCCGCCCCAATCGGGATGCAGGCCGACTTTTGCAAACGACTGGCTAAAGGTAGCGTTGCTGGACGCGATGCGCAGATCGCAGGCGAGCGCGAGATTGAATCCCGCCCCAAAGGCCGGGCCGTTGATTGACGCGATGACTGGTTTAGTCATGTGACGGATCGCGGTAACTACGCGACGCGCCGAGCCCAGCAATCGCGAAAACTCGTCCGCATCCTGGCGTTCGATCAAGTCGGCCATCGCTGCAACGTCACCGCCAGAACAGAACGCGCGGCCGACGCCAGTGATCACAACCACATGCACAGCGCGATCGCTGCCGGCAGCTTCGAGCGCTTCCGCCAGATCGCGGCGCATGTGTCCGGCAAGCGCGTTCAACTTCTCCGGCCGATTAAGCGTAATCGTGGTAATGCCGCCGTCTTCAGTAATGTCGATTTGTTCGTACATAAGAGCAGTAAATAGTAAATGGTAAATGGTAAATAGTTAAGACAGGAAATCGACGCGGAAAGGAGATGGAGGCGCCGACCGTTCTTGTTTGAACCATTTACTATTTACCATTCACTATTTACCCTTAAAAACTGGTTTGCGCTTATTCACGTAAGCATCCAGTCCTTCCTTCGCATCTTCCGACTGGAACAGTTGCTGTTGCAGCTCGCGCTCAAGCGCCAGCGCTGACTCAAAAGGTATTTCGCTGCCAGTCTGTACGGCTCGTTTGATTCTGCCCACTGCTGCCGAGGCTTTGTTCGGCGTAGTAAACTGGCGCGCATAATCAACAACCTGTTGCGAAAACTGCTCTCCGGTTTCTGCCTCTAGTATCTGATTCACGATTCCCAACTCCAGTCCGCGCTCGAAATCAAACAGTTCACCCGTCGCCATCAACTCGATCGCTTTCGACTTACCGACGAGGCGAGTTAAACGTTGCGTGCCGCCTGTGCCCGGCAGCACGCCCAACGAAACTTCCGGTAGTCCCATCTTGCCTGCGCCGCGGCGCGCGATGCGAATGTCTGCGGCCAGCGCCACTTCCAGGCCGCCGCCAACGCAGTGCCCATTGATCGCTGCGATGACAAGCTTTGGTGTTTGTTCGAGCCGCGACAAGGTTTCGTTCGCATGAAGACAGAAAAAGTACTTGAAGGTCGGCGTGACGTTCGCCAGCATCTGAATGTTCGCGCCGGCCGAGAAAAACTTTTCACCATTGCCGGTTAGCACAATCACCTGGACGCTTTCGTCCATGCGCGCCGTCAGGATCGCGCGATCCAGCAACTGCATCATTTCATAGCTGTAAGTGTTTGCCGGCGGATCGTTGAGCGTTAGAAACGCAATTCCATTCTCCGTGCGATACTGGACCAGATCAGTTGAGTTAGTCTTCACTTGTGCTTCGGCTTCCGCCATCTTCAGCTTCTCCTACAAACTTACTTACCGTCACCTGCACCACGCCAAACACTCACCGGTTGCGCAACCGTTTGCGGCGCAAAGTGTAGTGCTTCCCGCGATGTTCCGGCAATGAATCCCTGCAGGAACAAACGCGTGACATTCTCGACCAGCTCGGAAACTTTTAGTTTGCCCTTCGGATCATACCAGTTGTAGATCCAGTTCATCATGCCAAACAGCGCATAAGTTGCGACCGTTAGATCCACTGGCGGGCTGACAGTTTCTGCCTGCTGCAAATCCTTCAGTATCCGGCGCGCAAGCTTGGTGTATCTGTCCTTCTTAGTGGAAACGTGCGCGTGCAAATCGCCCTCAAGCGATTCAGCTTCATGCGACAGCACCTTCATTTCAGCCATGTTGGCGGCGAAGAACGAAAGGTGGTTTTCGATGAAGATGCGCAGACGAGCAAGCGGATCGGCTTCAAGGCGCAAGCGCTCTTCAAGACTATCGAGCACGCGCCCGAAACAGTTGTCCTGAATCAGAAACAACAGCTCTTCTTTCGATTTGCAGTAATGATAAAGCCCGGCGAGGCTGACGCCCGTGGCGCGCGAGATGTCACGCATGGTGGTGGAGTGGTAATTCTTCTCGGCAAAAATGCGCGCCGCATGGCGGAGGATGAACTCCAGCTTCTGATCATACCTGGTGAAATCTGTTGAGAGATTAGCTGCCATAGGAAACTCATAACCTGAAGCACAAAGACGTAGAGGGGAATTCAACTAAATCGATCCACTCAGTTGGAAAACTCCAGCCCAAGACCCAGACAAAAACTCAAGCTAAGTAGATCCACTCAAGTTAGAAAACCTCACAGGTTGGGAAGGGCGGCTTGCCCCCGCCTCGACTCAGTGGCATTCAAACAGAGCGGGGGCAAGCCACCCTTCCCAACCTGTGAGATTCTGCTCCTTGTCGCATCCTTAGAGTCTCTGTGCCTGCTCAGCAAAATCATTCAAAGTCGAACATATTCAAACTCGAACGGCTTGCCCTTGATGCCGGTTGCCGGCGGCGCGATCCAATTCGCAATCTTGCCGGGCTCGGTTACGGCGTGCATCAGGCTGCGCACGCACTCGCGATCCTCGACGCTCGGCAGCCATTCGCCTTTGCGCCGTTCAAATTCATCCTGCGAAATAAGATTTCCTTCGAGATCAAAATTCCGGCCCGCATATTCGCCCACGTGCCGATGAAAGCGGTTGTTGGGAAGAAACAAACGTTCGCTGCGGCCTTCGTCGGCCAAACTCTTATTCCAGCGCGCCAGTCCCTTTTCGCAGTCTTTGACATATTCACCGCGCAAGACTTCGTTCAACGCGTTGCGCAGAGGCACTTCCGAATCTTTAAGTTGATTGTCCTCGACGACTTTCATGTTGAAGATCTGATCAGCAGCGAGGTGATCGTCATACTGTTCCTGCTCTTTGTAACGTCCTTTCAAACCCGCCGCAAAAAAGTCTGCAGAGTTTGAACTGATTTCGCCGCCAAACAAGTCGAGCGAATAACTGAACCAGAAGTTTATATAGCGCTGAATGATATCGAGCGGGATGCCGCCGAGTTCGCGCACGTCGCCCTGGTTCATTAACTGCGCGGTGCGTTTGACGACGCGGTTGATGCCGGTGTCGCCCACGAACATGTGGTGCGCTTCTTCGGTCAACATAAACTGGCAAGTGCGCGCCAATGGTTCAAAACCGGATTCAGCGAGCGCTGACAATTGATACTTGCCGTCACGATCGGTAAACATCGTGAAGCAGAAAAAATTCAACCAGTCATCGCAGGGTTGATTGAAAGCTTCGAGAATGCGCGGCTTATCAGGATTGCCGCTGCGTCGTTCGAGCAGCGCGTCCGCTTCATCGCGGCCATCGCGCCCGAAATACCGTTGCAGCAGGTAAACCATCGCCCAGAGGTGCCGGCCTTCTTCGACATTCACTTGAAATAAATTTCGCAAGTCGTAAAGCGAAGGACAAGTCTTGCCGAGTTCGCGTTGCTGTTCGACGGAAGCGGGTTCGGTGTCGCCCTGCGTAACAATGATGCGGCGCAGCGCGTTACGAAATTCGCCGGGCACTTCCTGATAAACAGGCTGACCATAGTTATCGCCGAAGCCAATCTTCGCGTCGGGCCCAGCCGGCTTCAGAAAAATGCCCCAACGGTAGTCCGGCATCTTCACGAAATCGAAGTTGGCCCAGCCGTCCGGCTCGACACTGATCGCAGTACGCAAGTAGACGTCCTTCTGTTGAAAACCGTCCGGTCCCATCTCATTCCACCAGTCGAGATAGTTTGGCAGCCACTTCTCCAGCGCCCGCTGCAGCTTCTTGTCTTCCGACAAGTTAACGTTGTTGGGAATTCGCTCGTATAGGTTCATAAGAGTTATCAGTTTTCTGTTTTCAGTTATCAGTTTTCTGTTTTCAGTTTTCTGTTTTCAGTTTTCAGTCTCTACGATCTTCGCGCGCAAGACATAGATCATCCTTTCGGATTTCAGTAATGGAACCTTCAATTTCAGAACTACGGACTGACAAACTGAAAACTGTTAAGTCCTCTTGAAATCAAACTGTGCCTGCGTTGGTTTGCCATAATTCGTCAATGCACCTTTTTCGCCGACCGCGTTCGGCCGTTGAAAGATCCAATTCTGCCACGCAGTCAGTCGTCCATATATCTTCGTGTCCATCGTTTCCGGGCCGGCAAAACGCAACGATGCTTCCATTCCAGTCAGCGCGTCGGGGGATAACGAGGTCCGTTCTTCTATGGCTACGCGGATTTCATCTTCCCAATCAAGATCATCGGGCGCAAACGTTATTAGTCCCGCCTCTTCCGCCGCTTCGGTGTCCAAACGATCCGTTTGAGCAAGAATCTCATCAACTTTTTCCGGCATTGCCAGGAAGCGAGATTGCAAACGCGTCAACCCATTGCTCATCGGCAGTGCGCCATGATTTAGTTCACTTAGCGCGAGTTCGATCTTTTCATCCGGATTATTGAGCATGTAGCTGCGATCCGAAGCCACCACAAATTCCAGGAGGTTGCCGGCAAAACAACTACCCGGTTCGATGATGGCAAAGAAACTTTTCGCTGTCAGATCAAGTCTGCGCAGCACGCGCGCCATGTAAAGAACAATTTCGCGCAGCAGCCAGTGGTCCTTATTGGCCTGCAACGTCTTGTCGACCGCTAGTACGTCCTCAATATTTCCCTCGGTTCGCAAGCAAACCAAACCAATTTCCGGTTGGTTGACGCGCAGGTATAGCAGCGCATCGTCTAACTCTCGATAAGCCTGAAGTGGCCAATAAGAGTCGCCAAGTTTCTGGATTTCATCAGGCGTCGTGGGCAAGTTCGCTGCTGGTCCATGCACGGTTAGGTCCGCATATCGCTGTTCGCGATTGAAAACTACGTTAACGTATTTGTATTCCAGACCTGCAGGTTTCACCTCGACTGCGAGCGGGTTCAGTTTTATTCCGTAAAGCAAACTGTTAGTTTGCGGCGGATCGCCGGCATCCAAACCGAGAGATCCCGAGTCGCTTCGCAAACTAACAGTCTGCTGTACGATGGCGCGCACGCGAGCGTCGATCGATTCCTGAAACTTGCTGGTGGGAAATGAATCGTCAATCAGTCCCCACTCTTTCGCGCGCTTTCCTTTCAAACCTTCGGCGAGCGTGGAAAACACATCGGCGCGATCGCGACGAATCTTCCGCTTATCAACCAGCCGC
>DATNOG010000047.1:0-4125 GCA_035601415.1 Pyrinomonadaceae bacterium
GGAGTGCAAACCGATCGATTTGAAATTCGTCCAGGTCAGGCGAATCAGCTCAAAATGATGAGTCGCGTGGCGCCTGGATTTATTTTGAAGCAAATGAGCCGATCGGTCGATCGTATGCTCAGAACACAGAATTAATTCGAAGTATTGCAGTCAAATGTGCTTCATAGTGCGGCGACCGCCCTATGAAGCAAGTACCTTGACCCCGAAAGTGGATGAGCATAGCTGGCGTTCGGCTTCGTAGCGGCGGGTTTCGTAATGGACAGAGATGCGATTCGTTTCGAGCACAATTCCCACCCTGGCAAACTGAAAGTGGCCAACCTGGCTGCGTTCAAAAAGTTTCTTTACGAGAAAGAGTAGGCCCGTAGGACGCAACGTCTCCTCGATCCTTTTGGAGCTAAAATCCCACGACTGGTCGGATTCTACTAGTGTCTTAGACATTGAGACGCGTACGGGAGTCGAACCCGTGTCGCCGCCGTGAAAGAGAAGGGACCTATGGTAATTCAATGGAACTTAGCGGCATGGATAGCACTTTACCGCATTTGAAGGACTCAGGGGAACGCTTATTGGACCTTTAATGGACCGTGCTTCCCGTTGGTGAGCCCCGCTGATCTCGTTAGCGGGCAACGGATTTTAAGTCCGTTCGTCGGCATCTTACCTGATCTGACGAAATGAGATGAACCAGTATTTACCGGACTCGCAGCCGTCAAAGTAATGCTTCGTCCGGTTAGGTCTCGCGACGAAATGTCGTCATCTTAGCGTCGTCCTGCGCGGCCTGCATTTTTTCGTTTGTGTGTTTGTCAATGCCCTGAAGATCGCCAGGATCTGTCCTTATCGGAAGTTGGGCCACGGGATTTGATTTTCAACTCGCTTGTGGTGAGATTAGCCGGGCGAGGAACGACTAGGTGAAAAACGATTAGCGGAGTCGACATTTAGTACCGGATACTTGAACTTGTACTCTCTGTTATGGGTTGACCATGACCTCATAGTGATCAACATTCGGTTCAAGCTCAAGCGAGAAGTTCCTTGTCTTCTGGATAGTACCTGGCCTTCTCAAACTCCGGACCAACGGATTGCTTAATCGCATCGATCGATTCTCACAAGGAGAGGAAAAGAAAGTGCGCGTGATCCCCTTCAATTCTCCGCAAGAATCCCCCTCAATTGTTGTCCGCCTCATGAAATCTTCTGAAGACTAATGAAGCGTTTGTTCCGCCGAATCCAAACCCATTGGTGAGAGCACACTCGACTGTCGCCTCGCGCGGTTGATTGGGTACGTAATCAAGATCGCATTCTGGATCAGACGTGTGATAGTTGATTGTCGGCGGCAGTCTTCGCTTATGAATCGCGAGAACGGTGAATACCGACTCAACGCCGCCGGCCGCGCCAAGCAAGTGACCGGTCATCGATTTAGTCGAGCTGAACGCTAACTTGTAAGCGTGGTCCCCAAACGTCTTCTTGATGGCGAGTGTTTCGCTTATGTCACCCAGCGGCGTTGAGGTGCCGTGGGCATTTATATAGCCAATCGGTTCACGACGAATTCCTGCATCATGAATTGCTCGCGTCATCGCGCGAATGACTCCGCTTTGGGTCTCGTCGGGCGCCGTGATGTGATAAGCATCGCCAGTCATACCATAGCCGACGATCTCGGCATAGATGTGAGCGCCACGCACAAGCGCATGTTCCAACTCCTCCAGAATCATGATGCCTGAGCCTTCGCCGACCACGAATCCATCGCGATCCAGATCGAAGGGCCGGGAAGCACCTTCAGGATCATCATTGCGTGTCGAGAGCGCGCGCATCGCTGCAAACCCAGCGATGCTCATCGGCGTGATTGTCGATTCAGCGCCCCCACAAATCATTGCTTCAGCGTCGCCGCGCTGAATGATTTTGAACGAATCGCCAATCGCGTGATTACCGGCAGCACATGCCGTCGCCGTACAAGAGTTCGGTCCTTTAGCACGGTGCCTGATTGAGACTTGCCCGGCGGCAACGTTTGCCAGCACTGAGACGATGAAAGAAGGAGAGATCGCTTTCGGCCCCTCGTTCAGCAGCTTCAGATGTTCGCGCTCAATGCCCCGGAAATCGCCAATGCCGCTGCTAATATAAACGCCGATGTTATTGGCATTATCGTCTGAGATCTCCAGGCCACTATCATTAAGGGCTTCATCCGAGGCGGCGATTGCATATTGGGTGAAGGCGCCCATCGTGCGCGCTTCTTTTTTCTCGATGTAGTTGAGCGGATCGAAGTTCTTAACTTCGCAGGCGAAGCGAACTGGGAACTCACTCGCATCAAATTTGGTAATTGTTCCGGCGCCGCTTTTGGCCGCCATCAAACCCGCCCAAGTAGCATCAACGCTGTTACCAAGCGGAGTTATCAATCCCAAACCGGTGACGGCTACTCGACGTTTCTTTTCGAGGTTCATTGCGGGGCTGTGATTAAGACGCTTTCAACCCTACGGTCAAGAGCTTTGGCTACTTCCACCGCTGCAGAATTTTCATAGGGCGCAAGCAGACTCGTCATGCGATCGTAGAAGAGATGTATGCCGTCAGGTCTCTCGTCAGCAAGAATTGTCACTGGCGCGCAAGAGGCGGCATCGTGTACATGCTTCGCCATCCTCGGCATCGTTAGCGGCTTCCCAATCAGCAGACGCATAACGTTTGGCTGGCTTTCGGTTATCTACTTGAGCCCGGAAAAGCTGGTCGGATCCATTAAGTAGCTGTCGATATGGTTCGCCAGTGCTCCATTAATTTCCGAATCGGCCTTCACCTTTTGCCATTCCGGATCGGCTTGGAACGCAGCCCAATTCTTCCGGGCTTCTTCGGAGCTCGGATGCTCCAATATGTAGACAAAGAGGTTCTGCGAATACCGCGTGTCCTCGGGAACCCAATAACCGATACTCTTCATATTGTGTCGCTTGAAAATGGCGTCGGTGTGATCGCCGAAGCGAGCTACTAGAGCGTCCATTTTGCCCTCGTTCACGTGATACATCCTCAGTTCGTATACGTGTTGCGATTGCTTCGATCCGACTAAGTTGCTGAAACCGAGCATCACCGCGGCGCCACTGATAAACGATAGAAGAGATGCCATTTGGACACCGCTCAGCTTTGCGGCGGCGATCTCCACAGTTGCTAGT
Organism: Pyrinomonadaceae bacterium; assembly: GCA_035601415.1. GTDB lineage: Bacteria > Acidobacteriota > Blastocatellia > Pyrinomonadales > Pyrinomonadaceae > PSRF01. Next base: position 3,132 of record DATNOG010000047.1, read on the forward strand.
GCGACGCTTGCCATTTCCATCATGTCCTCCAATTGATTCTCAAACTTGTCGTCATCGATGACGAACGACGTAAGCGAGGCGCAACAACCAGAGAATTGAAGGTGGGCGCCGAACACCTGATACTCATCATCCTATAACGTAAAAAAGCACAAAGTTTCATTTACAAAATGCCATGATATAAAACTCTTTGGCGGCGTCGAGAATGGCCTCGCGCGACTTCTGGTCGACTGCCGCGCGAGCCAAGTTTAAGGCGCCCACCATTCCCGACATCAGAACCCGGCAATTACGCTCCCGCTGCTTCCAAGTCTTTCCCGGCAAAAACCCGGCTAGGCGCTTGATCCGACGCTGCATAGCGCGATCAATTTCAATACGTACGGCGCGAGGGTAACGCGCGATTTCCGAGGACAGAGCAGCAACGGGACATCCTGCCCCGCGGTTGGCGCAGTGTTCAGGACTCAGGTAGTGCTCGATGATGGCTTTTAGCTCGGTGCCAGGCTTGGCCTTCCTGACTGCATTTCCGGCCTCCATTTCTTCGAAACCCTTCGTGATGGCCTCTGCGAGTAACTGCTGTTTACTGTCGAAATGCTTATAGAAACCTCCGTGCGTTAAACCGAGTTCACGCATCAGGTCCGCAATGGCCGAGCCCTTTCCTTCAGGACGGCAAAACTGCCGCGCCGCCGCCCGCACTATGCGATTCCTTGTTTCCTGTTTGTGCTCTGCCGAGTATCGCATTACTTATCGGATGGTATGCATCATCTATAACTTGCCTGCTAGAAGAATCTCAGTTGTCTCGAAAATGCTCGAACAGATCAGAAGCACCATCCTCCTAAACCACCGAACTCCGATTTCTTGGCGGCGGTCTTTGCGTTCGCCAACTGAGGCGTCACCGCGGCGGCAATAGCGGCCGATTGTTCAGTCTCCTCAAGAACACGTTGCAGCTCGTCGGACAGTGCGGGATCGGAACGTTTCGAAAACAGAAGCTTGCCGCTTGCAT
>DATNOG010000048.1:0-2948 GCA_035601415.1 Pyrinomonadaceae bacterium
CGAAATGGGCTGTTTTGGGCGGCTTTGGCAGTGATTTGTGCAACAGAATGTGCAACGCGCCGAATTTTGTGCAACAGGACTTCTCGCTCCTTCCCTTGTCGCGAATTGCTAATTCCTAATCCTGTTATTACGCACGCATAGGGCAGCGGACTCATAAACTGAGGTCGGGCACGTCAAACAAACGAGATAGCTGAAAACTCAAGAGCTTAGCTCCCCTTCACAACCCATCACTGCCCATCATTTCCGATCCTACAACGCAAAAAGAACGCAAACTGAGCTTGCACTTGTTTCTCCTCAACGCCCAGCGCGGCTGCGGTGCTCGTCCTTGGTATAGCGGCTTGTTGAATTAAGATTTCATCCGTGAGAACTATTTTGCTCGGCGGCGGTTTGGAAAACCGCGGCGGGCAAGGTGGGCTCAGGACTACCCACTTCTGTATCTATAAGAATACAAAGACTTTGACTGCCATTTGTTCCGCGCAGAGAAAGTACTGTTTGCTATTCGCGAATCGCGAATATAGAATATAGCCATGAATCTGAAGCCTCAAGACGTTGTGGTTGCCCTGAAGCTATTCGGTTACCCAAGCGGGCGTCCGCCTATTTCGGTTGTGGCAAGCGACCTGGGGCTCAGTCCCTCGGAAGTGCATGGAGCCATTCAGCGGCTGAGAAGTTCGAGGTTGCTGCATGGACCGGCGCTCAAAGACAAACTCAATATTTCCGGGCTGGTAGAATTTCTGGTCCACGGATTGAAGTACGCATTTCCTGCGGAACACGGCGAAGTGACGAGAGGGATTCCTACTTCGTACGCAGCGGAGCCGCTGAAAAGCGAAATTGCGGTCTCGAGCGACCTGCCTCCAGTTTGGCCTTGGCAGGATGGCAATACCCGGGGCGTGGGGCTTGAGCCGCTCTACAAAAACGTCCCGCGTGCAGCGTTGCATGATCGCGCTCTCTACCAACTTCTGGCGCTGGTAGACGCGATTCGAGATGGGCGCGCGCGCGAGCGGAGTCTGGCTGAACGCGATTTGGTGCACAGGCTCAGGTCGGTTCATGTCCAATCCTAATCTTCAATTGCTGACGGATGCGGCCAAGTTGTTGGAGCCGATCCTCGCGGAATTGGTGTTCGTCGGCGGCTGTGCCACGGCGTTGTTGATTACCGACGCGGCGGCGGCGGACGTGCGCCCAACATTTGATGTAGATGCGATTGCGGAAATCACGTCCTATGCTGGGTATACCGAATTTTCGGAAAGATTAAGAAAGCTTGGGTTTCAAGAAGAAACAAGAGAGGGCGCACCGCTTTGCCGCTGGCGCCAACAAACGACGACGCTCGATGTGATGCCGCTTGACGCAAAGATTCTCGGATTTTCGAACTCATGGTATCGACCGGCAATGGACCATGCGGAAGAACGTGAACTGGATCAAGGGCTGAAGATTCGATTGGTTACGGCGGTATATTTCTGTGCTTCAAAGATCGAAGCTTTTGCGGGCCGTGGCGAGAATGATTTCCCTGCGAGTCGAGACCTGGAAGATCTAATTGCGGTGGTCGACGGCCGCGCCGAACTCGTCGGAGAAATCCATGCTGCGGCGAGCGATGTGCGTTCCTACCTGGGGAATGAAATCAAAAAGTTGCTCTCGATTCGAGAGTTTAACGACGCTCTTCCTGGATATGTTCCGCCCGATGCCGCCAGCCAGGAAAGAGTCGGCACAATTATCTCGCGGCTTGAAGAGATCGCCTCGCTATAGCCTTAGGTCCTCTCACAACAATCTTAGCCAGATAAGGGTTGATCACATCGAGATTTGATCCTAAAAGCCGTTCTGGTCGGCAGCGGTTTGGAAAAACGCCCAATGTTTAGATCAGTGCCAAGCAAGCCCTCCCATTCGGGGTAGTTCGGCGAAACTAGCATCAGAACTTAACGGATCGAATTTTCAACCGCTGCTCGGCGCTGGCAGGCCGAGAGCCTTTGCGCGTTACCATTTGCCCGCGTGCGCGCCGCCATCTACGTGCAATATTTCACCGGTGGTAAACGTGGCGTCCGTTAAGAATAAAACTGCATCTACGACTTCGTTGACTTCACCCATCCTGCCGACTGGGTGCAACCCTTTGAGAAACTCATAGGTCTCGGGTTTATGCATCGGAGTTTTGATGGTGCCCAAGGCGACGGTGTTTCCACGAATGCCATCCTTGGCATACTCAATTGCCAATGCGCGCGTCACCGCATCCAATCCGCCCTTAGTCATGATTTGAACCGCTGCCGATGCACCCGCGACCGGCTGGCCAACAAAAGTTGTTGATATATTGACGATGCTGCCGCTCTTCTGCCGCAACATCTGCTTCACCGATAACTGGGAAACGTAGAGAAAGCCCGCAAGCGTCGTGGAGACCAAAGCGTTGAAATCTTCTGTCGTGTACTCGGTGAAGGCCTTCGGGATAAAAATCCCCGCATTGTTGATCAGCACATCGACCCGGCCGAATCGGGATACGGCAGTATCCACGATCTTTGCGGCCGTTTTCGGGTCACCAATGTCTCCATCGACTAGTGCAAGATTGTCAGACGCCGGGAACGGATTTGCTTTCGTAATGTTTCGCGAATTCCCAACTACGTTATAACCACGTTTCAAGAACGCTTCCACGAGTCCCGCGCCGATCCCCTGTGAGGCGCCGGTAACGATTGCTGTTTTCTGTGTATTTGCCATTTCTAAGCTCCTACTAGGCGCGCGATTCGAGTATCCAGAAGTTAATGAGCGGATTGTTTTGTTGGCGAAGTCCAAATCTTCAGAACGACGTGGAACTGTGCGTTGCCGCTCATCATGCGCGCGCAAGTTTCTGCAGCTTTTTCGAGCGGATACGTTAGACCTGCGGGCTATCAGCCGCCGAGTTGAGAAAAGGCCCCAGCTCCGCCGTCGATGGCGAAGTCTGCCCCAACGACGTAGGCCGAGTCATCTGATGCTAAGTA
>DATNOG010000049.1:0-6188 GCA_035601415.1 Pyrinomonadaceae bacterium
TTTGGCTGTCAACATCAGACTGAGCATAGGCGATGCTGGATAGCAGCAAACTGCTTACGAGCACAGCAGCTATTAGGAACGTTTTTCTCGCCATGGATTCCTCACTTTTCATTCACCAACGTAAGCCGCAGAACGTCTGAGTTGACGCGGCGGCGCGAATCAAACCACCCTTCGCCGCACCAAGCAAGTTACGAAACACGCTCCCGCCGCTCGCGTCCAACGATTTGTTCGGCGTTGTCTGATAGGAGCACATTCTTTACGCGACCGTAGCCAACGATTCTGGAAGCGTGGTCCATCATTCACGAGGACCTATTGGAAACGAATCAGCGCACCTATCAAAACTCCAAATGCAAACACGATAAGCAATGACAAGAGTTTCTTGATCGAGAAATCGGCAGAAGGTTTAGCCTCCTTCTTTTCTTGGAAATTTACGGCAAACTTCTCTTCCAGGTACGTTCGGACGTGTCCTTCGTATTTTGCCGAAAGGCTTTGAAACCTCCACCATAGGCCCGCAAGCAAGACAATAATGGCCGCCGCGGTTAGTGTGGTTGCCCACCTGGGCAAGGAGGTTACGGGCGAGAAAAACAAGAGAGGAAAGAAGGCCACCATTGAACCGCGCGCGATGCGGTCTCTGGTACTGCGTACCTCCATTTCATGGGCAAGATTTGGGGCGTTCGCCACTGCATAGACGTGCACGAGTTGAGAGCTTGCGGTCTTGCCGTGCCTCGCCTCAATGTGTTTCTTGAGCCGATGTGTTGCGAGGTATCCAATGAGGTCGCATAACATCCCCACCAAGTAGACGGCGGGAACAAGAACGGCAACGGCGACTCCAAAGAGTTCCTTGCTGGCGAACTGTGAGAAGAACGAGGTCTTTACGATGGCCGGAAAGAGCCATAGCGAAGCGATTGCGCCGATGACCAGGTACTCAATCAGCATACCGGATAGTGCGTTCATCTTTGTCTCCATCTCTGAAAGCGCCGAACGGTTGAGTTGACGCGGCGGCGCGAATCAAAGCACCCTCCGCCGCATCAAGGAAGTTGAGAAACACGCCCCCGCCGCTCGCGTCCAACGATTTGTTATGCGGGCCGTTTCGATTGAATTTCGTTGGCCGTAGATAAGAGCAACTCGCGAAACCACGGTTTCTCGAGAGCAGCCTGGACGAACATGCGTTTCCAGACGTAAAGCGGCTCCGTAATGCTGGTTTGACCCGCCCAACCAAGTCTGTCGCCGACCTGACGATAATAACTGATGCGCATGCACCGATCGGATCGTTTGCGGCCGAATTCGATGAGGTCAACCACGTCCCAATATTTGGCGCCCGCTGCATCGCCGCCACGAATGACAGCGCGATCTTTCAATATGCCACGCAATGGTCCGTCTGTTCCTGGATAAGTGAAAGACACCGGCTGATTGAGCGGCCGCAGCATTCGTTCCACGAGTTCCTTTTTCGTTAGCATCACGCCTCCTGTCGCAAGTGAAGCCCGCATAACGTCTGAGTTGACGCGGCGGCGCGAATCAAAGCACCCTTCGCCGTACCAAGCTAGTTGAGAAACACGCTCCCGCCGCTCGCGTCCAACGATTTGTTGGGCATCGTTGTTACACAAAAACACTATGGTCCGTTGCGGAGGCAAAGATTTCCCCGTAAGTAACCCCGCGCATCATACGCTTGCGATACGGCATAAAAACGTTCAGCGCCTCACCACCATTTTCCTCCAATGTGACGCGAATCGCGTCCGTCTTGCCTGAACCATCGGGAGCATCAACGCGAACGTCAACGCACAAAGCAATCGCCTTGTAGTCGCCTGACCGAGCTCCGGCCCGGAACCCGTCCAGCGTTAGGGCAATGATTTCCTGCGCGTCAACAGCGGGCTTGTCATCGTAACCAGCGGCAAGACTGATTTCGCCAGTGGGCGACATGGTTGCACCAAACGGAAAAAAGTTCCGTGTTTCGCGAGCATCTGTTGTGCGAAAGGGATGCAGCTACTTAATAAATTGTTTAGGTCTTCACGCGCCATAGGTTTTCAATAAAAAGATGCCCAACGGTTGAGTTGACGCGGCGGCGCGAATCAAAGCACCCTCTGCCGCACCAAATTAGTTGCGAGAGGCGCTCCCGCCGCTCGCGTCCAACGATTTGTTCGCCGACGCGCGCAGGAATCATTTCTTCCACTGAATGACAACGTAATTAACGTTACTGTTTTTTGCCGCGTTGTAATAAATCGTCAGCTTCTCGTAACCGTCATAACTCCCCTGACAGTCATTCTCCGGCAGACACGCGAGGTTTAGAAAACCGCCAATTTGTGCTGTGCCGCGTGCGGACGCGGGCACCAATTCGTCAATGATATCTTGAGCACTTCACGTGTTAAGCCATTGCCTTTTGATTTGATGAGATCCGTCACGAGCGGAGCAATTACCAATTCGGTGATTTGGCCGTTGGAGTTATGTGAAGCTGTAACGGTAATCCCCGGACGCAGAAGAAAAGTTTCAGAAACGGGTTCACCATATTTCTTCCTCAGGTCATCTCTCGATTGCGCCACAACGCCGGTACAAAGGACCAAGAGAATGAGAATAGGTTTCATGTCAGACTCCTTATGAATTCCGAGAAGTCGGCGAACGGCGGAGTTGACGCGGCGGCGCGAATTCAATCAAGCATCGCCGGTCTAATCAAGTTGCGAAACACGCTCCCGCCGCTCGCGTCCAACGATTTGTTCGACAGCGCCGCAACGGAACGCGACTACCGTTCGAGGATATACCTGCCGTCGAAACCCTCCAATTCAAAGTATGCGAGCTTCCCTGGCACACACGAGATCAGTGTGCCGGCGTCCATGCCGACGGTCTTCACGAGCGCCTCCGACAAGGACATTTCCCGACCGTCGATATCACGATTGTCTGACATGACGTAGCAAGTTTCGGGAGCGCCCTTTCGCCGCAACAGTGATTCAATTGACGTATCAGATTGCTGATTCGACGGAATCAACGTCGCGTAACGCGGATCTAAGTCGTGGCAGTGATTGAAACCGTTGAGCAGTTTGTGTCGGCCGCGTTTGGATTCTAGCAGCGTCAGATATCGGTCGCGCTTTGTGGGCACGATGAAGGAACGCGCAAACTGTTCTTCGTGGGGATTCATAAGCTGTCGAACGTTTGAGTTGACGCGGCGGCGCGAATCAAAGCACCCTCCGCCGCATCGAGCTAGTTGAGAAACGCGCTCCCGCCGCTCGCGTCCAACGATTTGTTCGGCACGCCGTTATTTGCCCGCGAAGTGAAACAAAGTATTCAACAAGTCGCCGAACCCCCAAATCGCGGTTCCGACAAATGTGATTGCCGGCCCGAAGAGGTTGATCGCCTTTCGGGCGGCAACATCGGTCGCGACGTACTCCGGTATCGGTTCCCCGAGCTTCATGAAGTGTTCGGGTGAATTGATATTTTCTCGAGTGTCTGCAGCCGTCACATTAAGAAGCAGATCCCGCCCGGTAAAAGCAGTTCGAGAAACCAGCGCGATACCGAAACCGACAACCAATGCGCCAAAGCGAGCAAACCAGTAAAAGTCTCGTTTGACGTATCCAGTGATGAAGCCTGCAACAGCGGCTACAATTGACAGTGTCACCAGGAAACGATTGTTCGCGAGTAGTCTTTTCATTTCGCGTAAGCGCGTGACAAGTGCCGAACGGCGGAGTTGACGCGGCGGCGCGAATCAAAGCACCCTTCGCCGCACCAACCTAGTTGCGAGAAGCGCTACCGCCGCTCGCGTCCAACGATTTGTTGGGCACACGTCATGGCGAACCAACGATTTCGTACCTGACGCGAATGTTTCCAACCGAAGCTTCGTTGTGAAAAACGCGCGCTTGCTTGTCGTACGTAACCAACAATTCCGCGTCGTTTGTCCAAGACACCGCGACGAACGGACCGGAATGTGCGTTGCCTTGGCCGCCGTCAGCGACAAAAACGTTGCCGCCGTCATCGGGTAATTTGCTACTCGATGGCAAAACGGAGACCTGCGTATTGAAACCTACAGTAGCCCCACAGTCACGTTGAAAGACGACGGCTTTCATCTTTCCGTTCGGAGAAGCGATCTCTCGTAGAATTTGATTGCTGCAATCGCCGGCGAGGCTGACGCAAGCGGTCCCGGCGCCGGCCACGGCGAGTATTAACGTTAGCACCGAGCTTCGTTTCAAATGCATGAGAGTGTGCCCAACGTCAGAGTTGACGCGGCGGCGCGCATCAAATCACCCTCCGCCGCATCAGTCTAGTTACAAAACACGCTCCCGCCGCTCGCGTCCAACGATTTGTTATACCGCCCGTCACTATCAGGATTTCTTTTTGCGCACATGAAGTCTTCATTTTGTGATTAGAAGAGGTGAATTAACATTGTAATGAAAAAGTCGGGCGCTATCCCCGGTCACATAGAAGACGAACTGTTCATTTGCGTGACCTTCAGTAAACTCGGTGTTATAAGTCAACGTCACCACCGTTCCCGCGGTCGTAGCGTTCACATGCCATTCAGTTTGATTAGCATTTTTCACAGTCCCAAGTTTTCGATGCACGGCGTCAAATAAAGCCAGCGTATCTGACTCGCTCGTCCCTTTCCGAAAACCTTCATCAGTTTGGGAATAAATGTCATGGTACTGCCCAGCGTTAAATTGATTGTGAAACTGCACAACCGCACGCTCGCCAATTTCCTTGCCCTTTGTAACCGAGCAGGAAGTGATTACAACAAGCAGTGCGGCAATAAAAGTCAAAATCAGTATTTGTTTAGTTTCGGTTCTCATAATCCTCCCCACACAGTGAAGCGGTATAACGCTGGCCTTCAGCTGCGGCGCGCGATTAGCATCTAGCCCGCGAGGAACAAAGTTACTTGAGAAACATGCTATCGCGCCGTCAGCTGCAAGGCTTTGTTATGCGGCCCGTACCTCAACATATTCAATGCTCGAGGAGGGCTCGGGAATTGGCTGGCCATCCTCGCGCAGGCCTTCGATATGAAATTCGATAGCCTCTTGGATTAAATCAAGCACCTCTTCTTTGGTGTCTGCCACAGCAACGCAGCCTGGCAAATCAGGCACATGCGCACCAAAGCTGGTTTCGCCCGCTTCCACGATCACGGCATATTTCATTTTTCCGATCCTTTCTCCTGCTTCAAGCCAGCTTGTTTCAGAATACTGTTGAGAGTCCCTGGCGGAACATCGATGCTCGCCTTACCGGCAACTGTAACGGCACCAGACTTTTCGGAGTGCTTGAATTGACGGTGACTGCCTCTAGTCCTCGCAAGATACCAACCGTCTTCTTCGAGAAGTTTGATGACGTCCTTCACTTTCACGAGGAGAATATAAGATGTTTTGGTGCGGTAGAGGAAGACGCATAACGGTTGAGTTGACGCGGCGGCGCGAATCAAAGCACCCTCCGACGCACCACCCTAGTTGAGAAAGGCGCTCCCGCCGCTCGCGTCCAACGAATTGTTATGCGGCGCGATTGGCAACACTATTTCTTTGCTGGAGCGCCGACGCCAAATTGGAGCCGTCCAAAACTGATGTCCTGGTAAAGCATGACCGACATTCGAGCAACAATCAACAGTAACAATAGGGTGCCTGCAAGAAAAAATGTCGCCCGACACAGCTTTAGAATTTTATCCGCCATAGAGATGCTCCCTTGAGTAGGCACGTTCATCAGCATGCCGTAGTGAATGAACGCATAGGCCGCGATCGCAAACACGATCGTTACGATAAGATCAGCGTTGCTTTCAAACGAGGGTGGGACGAGCACCGCGAAGAACGGGCCATACAATATTCCGCACACGCGCTTGATAATCAAAACAACCAGCGAATTCTGCGTGGGATTGGAGAAATCAGGTGGGCCTTCATGCAGGGATATGACCGCTCTTGTAACCAGCAACAGATAGATTGCCCCGAAACTCATGTGAAGCAAGAGAGCGAGACGGCGGGAGGGCTTGTAGCTTAGAACTTGCATCTCTTTAGATTTGTGGAAGCCGCATAACGGTTGAGTTGACGCGGCGGCGCGCATCAAAGCACCCTCCGCCGCACCAAGCTAGTTGCGAGAGGCGCTCCCGCCGCTCGCGTCCAACGATTTGTTATACGGCGCCCCGAATGTCTGCACGAACTACTCTGCCTTCAGACGCCCCTTCATGTCAGTGTATGCAGTTTCGATCAGCTTCATCAGAGCCGTGGCATCGACGTCACGTT
>DATNOG010000050.1:0-8107 GCA_035601415.1 Pyrinomonadaceae bacterium
AGCAGCGCCGGCAAAACGACCTGCTGTGCCGTCGTTGAAAGCTCTTCAACCAACCGATCACCAAGTGACCCCACTTCCTTGCTGAGCCGGTCGTACGCAGAAGTTTCCTTGAAACGCTCGAGCAGACCCGGGCCATCGTCCTTGCCGTTTGTCTTCGTGGATAACATTGCTGCCGCCAGTGGTTCGCCGACGACAGCCGGCGCCGCATACGTACGCATTGTTTGCGAGGCGTATGGGATCTCGTCGTAATCAGAGTCGCTGAGCGCGGCGGCAATTCCGTAACCGACGAAAAATCCCACGCCAGCCGCACCGATCGTCCAGGCAACCGGTTGCTTCTTGAAGTGTTCGCGCCAGTCGAGCGCGTCCTTTACGTTTTCATATTGCTGCGCCACGTTATCTTTGATCTCGGTCACTGTGTTTGTGATGGAATCGCGCGCCTCTTCCATGCGACGTTGCAGCGCCTCTTTCGACGCGTCTTCGTCGCCGGTTTCGCGCGCCCGAGCCAAACCTAGAGTTCGTTCTTCAGCCATTGCTTGTCCTTTCTCAATTCTGCCACCGTCCGGTCGGGAACGAGATTCTGCTGAGCCAGACGGTTCTTCATTGTGGTGACGATTATTGCGCCCACTATCAGGTACAGCACACCTGCGGTGACAAAACCAATGGCGTACTTCGCAGGCTGGCTAATGTCTATGTTTGAAAGCAGCGTGGCTATACCAAACGCAAGCGCCACGTTCAGTAAGGCAAAGCCGATCGCAGCGATTACGCCGCCGACCGCAATCATCGCGCCGCCGCGAGCGTAGTTATGCGCCTCTTCCTTCAATTCGACCTTGAGCAAACTCATCTTGGTATCGAAGAGCTGCATTACGTCGTCGCCTAAGCGGCTAAAAAGTGAAGGGAGGCTTTCGTTATCGGTTCGCGTCGACATCGCCGCCGATGTCGCACCTGTAGCTGAAGTCGCCATTGATGAGTCTCCTTATCTAAACGGCGCGGGCGCCAATAAAGAAGCTTAGCGCCGGCCGCGAATGATCAATCCGAGCAACAGACCTGCTGCCGCCGAGATCAGAATCGCCTGACCGGGATTCTTGCGCGCGTAGTCCTTTGCGTTTTCAGCAATCTCACCGAGGTCGGCGTTCTGAAGTTCTTTTAACTTGTCACCAACAATTGTCACTTTGTCGCTGACGTAATCCTTTGCCTGGCTCGCAGCCTCCGAAATTTTCTCGCCATACTCTTGCGCGGTCTGCGCAAGGCCCGTAGCGGTTGCGGCGCCTGTGCCTGAATTACCAGTGGTTGAGCTGCCGGTTCCGGTTGTTCCAGGGAAATTTGTGCCTGATGTGTTCTGTGACATGTTGTCAATTCTCCTTCTTGTTTGCTGTAAATGTTGCGGCTTATTTAGTGCATCCTCTTTGGGAAGCTCACGACTGATCGCAGTAGAGCGAGCAAACAACGTGCCGAGTGCGCGAGCTCCCGAACTCGCTTTCAATGCGCCTATCAAAGTGAAACAAAAGCAAGCAGTGCGGAAATTCTTGTTGTGAAAAGGTACAAGTCCGCAGTGCCTGCGGGTCGGGAACGATACAAGAACCTCGGGTTTTTGTGAGCAGGCTGACGGCCGCGCATTTTCCCGTCCGAGCTCTTGACAGCGGCCGCCGAGCGGTGGTAAGTAAGTACTTACTTTGCGACGCCACCAGTAGAAAAAATCACTTTTGAGTAAGCAAACAACAATAAAAACGGGCGCAGCCATGCCAAATGGGTCGCGCATGTCGGCGGAAGAGCGGCGCCTGCAAATCCTCCGCCTGGCGGTGAGTCTTTTCTCTCAAAGGGGGTTCGTCGGCACCACCACCAAAGAAATTGCGCAAGCTGCGGGTGTGTCCGAAGCGATGGTTTTTCGTCACTTCGCTACCAAGCAGGAACTGTATTCCGCCATTCTCGATCACAAAGCCTGTTCGGGCGATACGATGAATCCCGAGGCAATGGTGGCCGAGGCGCTTCAGGAAAAAGACGACCGCAAGGTTTTTGAACGACTGGCAGTCGGCGCGCTCGATCACCACGAATGCGATCCCGAGTTTCAACGCTTGCTGTTGCACGCAGCGCTAGAGGGACACGAGCTGGCGCAAATGTTTTTTGAGAAGTTTGTCAGGCGAGTTTACGAACTGCTTGGAAACTATATTGCTGAGCGACAGCGCGACGGCGCGATGGTGGCGATGGATCCGGCGATCGTAGTGCGCGCGTTCATTGGCATGGTCATTCACCATTCATTGAACAACAATCTTTGGGACCCGCAGCGACGTTTACTGAAAATCTCCAATCAGGAAGCGGCAAAACAGTTTTCCGACATTCTGCTAAATGGCATCAGCCGGGAGGCTGCATAGCCGCTAAAACGATGAAGAACTTTCCGGCAATTATTTTTCGAGGAAGAAATAGATCGGTGTTTTCTCCCAAAACAATTCAACAGTTGTCGTTGTCTGCACTCTTGGCGTTGGTGCTCGTATTGGCCATGGCCTGCGGTGGCTCGAAAGCGAATGTAAGACAAGAGCAGGCTAATTCCGGACAGCCGGCGCCGGTGGATGTGACCACCGCGAACGCGATAGTTCGCGATCTGCCGCAGTATTTTGAAGCAAACGGAAGTTTAACGGGCGAAGAGCAAACGGACGTTGCGCCGCAAATGGCGGGCAAGGTGGTAGCGGTCGGCGTCGACATGGGCAGCTACGTCAAGCGCGGCCAAATGATTATCCGGCTTGACGATGTGGACGCGAAGCTTCGTGTGCAGCAAATGCAGGCGCAGCTCGATCAGATGAGAGCTTCTTTGCGTCAGGCGGAAGAGAAGATTGGAGTTCGTCCAGGTCAGTCGTTTGATCTTAACAAAATTCCGGAAGTCGGCAATGCGAAGGTTGCGCTCGATCTTGCGGAGAAGAATTTGCGACGGTCTGAAAAGTTAATCGAATCAGGCGACATCTCGCGATCGTTATACGATCAGCAGAAAGCCCAGCGCGATCAGTTGCGCGAAGTTTACGAAGGGGCGCTATCGCTTGGCAGGCAAAACTACGCAGCCGTGATGACGGCGCGCGCGAATGTGGCGAGCGCGGAAAGTCAGCTCAATCTGGCGCGCCGAAATCTTTCATATGCGGCGGTCTTGTCGCCGATTGACGGATTTGTCTCCGAGCGCACGGCCGATCTGGGCGAGTACGTGTCAACTACCTCAAAGGTCGCCACGATTGTACGCATCAATCCTTTGCGGGTGCGCATCGATATTCCTGAGCAGGCAATTCCGGAAATCAGCGTGGGCCAGTCCGTTTCAGTCACAACCAGTGCCTGGCCCGATAAGAATTTCAGCGGTCGTATCGCCCGGGTTTCACCAAACGTAACGCCGGCTTCGCGCACGCTAACCGTGGAAGCGGAAGTTGAAAACAGCAGCGGGGCGTTAAAGCCCGGACAGTTTGCCACCGTGAGGATTCTGCAATCGCGGGCGCAGCCCGCCGTCCTGGTGCCGGCGCGCGCCGTGCGCACGGAGGCCGGCGTTAGTCGGGTATTCGTGATCAAAGACGGCCATGCGCAGGCGCGGCTGGTCCAATTGGGTCAAACCGAAGGTGATCTGGTGCAGATTAAGAACGGCATCGCCGGCGATGAACAGGTCGTGACCAGCAACGTCGAACAGCTAAGTGATGGAATGGCTGTAAGGCAATAAAGTTTCAAGTTTCAAGTTCCAAGTTTCAACGTCGACCGAAACCTGGAACTTGAAACGTGAAACTTGAAACTTCTGAACGATGCAAAAGTTAGCTGAAATTTGTGTCCGGCGTCCGGTATTCGCGACGATGCTCATATTGAGCCTGACCGTCGTGGGACTGTTTTCCTACAAGTCGCTGGGTGTCGATCTGTTCCCCAAGATCGACCTGCCGACGATCACGGTGACCGTTGTCAATCCCGGTGCATCGCCGCAGGAAATCGAGACTGAAATCACCGATAAGATTGAAGGTGCGGTCAACACAGTCAGTGGTATTGACGAGTTGCGTTCCACCTCAGTCGAAGGCGTTTCGCAAGTCTTCATTACGTTCCTGCTGGAAAAAAATCCGGATATCGCTGCGCAGGAAGTACGAAACAAAATTGATCTGATCGTCAATGATCTGCCAGTAACCGCTGAACAGCCGATTGTCCAGAAACTGGACACTGACGCTGCGCCGGTAGTGCGCATTGCTGTTTCAGCTCCGCGATCGGTGCGCGAAGTTACCGACATTGCCGATAAGAAAATCAAGCAACAGATCGAATCGATCAATGGCGTGGGTGATGTACAGATAATCGGTGGACGGACGCGCGAAATCGAAATTTGGGTCGATCCTGACAAACTGCGAGCGTTCAACGTTACGGTCGCGCAGGTGGCCGATGCCGTGCGAGCCCAGAACCTGGAAGTGCCCGGCGGCCGAATTGACGAAGGCACGCGCGAGCTGACGGTGCGCACCATGGGCCGCATCGTTAATCCAGCCGATTTCAATAATCTCGTAGTGGGCAACCGTGACTCTTATTCCGTAAAGCTCAGCGATGTTGGTTACGCCGAAGACGGCGCGGAAGAAGCGCGAACGGAAGCACGGCTGAATGGTCAGCCGGCGGTCACTCTGGTCGTTGCCAAACAATCGGGACAGAACACAGTTGCTGTTGCAGATGCGGTGAAAGAGCGTTTACAGGAACTGCAAAAGACGCTGCCGCCCGGCTTCCAGACAAAAATAGTTGGCGATCAGTCGATCTTTATCAAGGCCTCGATCGAATCGATTCAGAGGCACTTGATTGAAGGCAGCATCCTGGCAGCCATCGTCGTGTTTCTTTTCCTTTGGAGTTTCCGCTCCACGATTATTGCCGCGCTGGCCATTCCCACTTCGTTGATTGCGACTTTTGGCCTGATGGCGGCGATGGGCTTCACGCTCAATCAAATCACCATGCTGGCGCTGACCTTGATGGTCGGTATCGTGATCGACGACGCCATCGTAGTGCTGGAAAACATTTTTCGCTTCATCGAAGAGAAGGGCATTCCACCCTTTCAAGCGGCTATCGACGGCACGAAAGAAATTGGCATGGCGGTAACCGCCACCACGCTTTCGTTGCTGGCGGTATTTTTGCCCGTTGGATTTATGGGTGGTATCGTCGGCCGCTTCATGTCTTCGTTTGGTTTGACGTCCTCATTCGCGATTGCGGTTTCACTGCTTGTCTCGTTCACGCTGACACCAATGCTCGCGGCTCGTTTGATCAAGCGCAGCAGCGATAAAGAGGAAGGAGCTTTCGAACGACGTACGGAACCTGCCGATCACGGCTCGAAAGGGTCGCGCTTCTACCGGCCGATTGATCAGACTTACAAACGAATGTTGACCTGGTCCATGGGACATCGCTGGGTAATTGTGGTTGCCTGCGCGATCGTCATTGTCAGCATCGTGCCGCTGTTCATGTTAGTAGGAAAGAATTTTCTGCCGGTTGATGACCAGTCGCAGTTTGAAGTCAACGTACGTGCGCCTGAAGGTTACACGCTGGCTGCGACGTCGGCGCTGGCCGAACGGATTTCTGCAGAGGTGCGTAAATTTCCGGGAGTGACCGACACGCTGACTACGATTGGTGGCGGTCAACAAGAGCAGGTAAACGTCGCCTCGATCTACGTCAAACTGCAGCCAATCGAAGACCGCAGCATATCGCAGGCTGATCTGATGTTGCGGGCGCGTTCTGAAATCCTTGCGAAGTACGTAAAGGAATATCCCGGACAGCTGCGCACCAGCGTGCAGCAGGTCGCGGCCATATCCGGCGGCGGCTTTCGCAACGCCGACGTTCAATACGTCATCGGCGGACCCGATCTCGACAAGCTTACGAAGTATTCCGAAGCCATGCAGGCAAAGATGAAAACGATTTCCGACGTGGTTGACGTCGACTCGACGCTGATCACCGGGAAACCTGAGCTGCGCGTGGTAATTGATCGCGCGCGCGCAGCGGATCTGGGCGTCCGCGTAGCCGACATCGCGCAGGCTTTGAACACACTGGTTGCGGGACAAAAAGTTTCGACTTTTAACGCCGGCACCGATCAGTACAACGTTCGCGTGCGCGCTGTTGGCCAATATCGATCAAGCGTCGAGGGTCTCAACCGCATGATTGTGTCGTCGTCGAAAATTGGTTGGGTAAGCATTGACAATCTGGTGAAGGTTGAAGAAGGCACTGGGCCTTCAGCAATCGATCGTCTCAACCGGCAACGCCAGGTGACGCTGCTGGCAAACGTGAAACCCGGCGGGTCACAGGCGGCCGTGATCACGAAGATGAACCAGTTTGCCAAGGAAACAAACATCGACCCCGCGTATTCAACAGGATTGGCCGGACGCTCGAAAGAACTAGGACGTGCTGGTTATTACTTCATGCTGGCGTTCGTGCTGTCGTTTGTTTTCATGTACATGGTGCTGGCCGCGCAGTTTGAATCGTTCATTCATCCGATCACGATTCTCCTGACGTTGCCGCTCGCCATACCTTTCGGCATTGTTTCGTTACTGATCACGGGGCAAACGGTAAACATCTTTTCCGGCCTTGGACTATTGCTTCTTTTTGGCGTTGTTAAGAAAAACGCGATTCTGCAAATCGACCACACGAACCAGTTGCGCGCCCGCGGCATGGAACGCCTGGAAGCGATTATCCGCGCGAACCGCGATCGTTTGCGGCCGATTCTGATGACTACGATCGCGCTGGTCGCGGGCATGTTGCCGCTGACCATCTCAAGTGGGCCAGGTTCGGGCACTAATCGATCGATTGGCGTGCTGGTCGTTGGCGGACAATCGTTGTGTTTGTTGCTGACTTTGCTGGCGGTGCCGGTTTTTTATTCGCTGTTCGACGATCTCGGCAGAAGCAGAGTGTGGGGACTGATCGGAGCGAGCTTTACCAGAATGTTTGGACGCGTACGCCGCCGAGCGGCGAGTGCAACGGCATCGCTATTCAGTTTGGTGTCGAAAAACTAAATGGGTTAACTGTACGTTTTTACGTGTTGAGTAAGGATGATGGTTGAGATTGAAACAATTCCTGGTTTGCGGCTTTGCCGCCGCACAGTGCATAAAGGCTGTGCCTTTCCGGCGCTGTCACTAGAAGTCTTTGGCGAGGCTGTGCCTCGCCAACTCGACGGAGGCGCAGCCTCATCGGAAGAAAAAGTCGTTACGGAAAGGCAGAGCCTTTCCGCACTGTGCGGCGGCCAAGCCGCGGTGTTGAGTTTCCTCTTGGCGATCTTCTCATTCACCGCTGTTGCGCAATCCTCGACTCCTACGCCGCAGGAATTGCAGGTGCCTGCGGTCGCGTCTGACTTTCATCCGGTGCAGAAACCTTTGCCTGAGCTGAGCCGCGTCGGCGTTGAAATGGATCGGCAGCGGCCGCTTTCAATGCGCGAGGCCCTCGCATTGGCCCTGGCAAATAACAAAGACATTGAAGTCGCGCGCCAGAACGTAAGGATTTCAGAGTTTGATCTGAAGTCGGCACAGGGCGTTTACGATCCGCGGATCAGTTCTACTTCCTACTATGAACGTAGCAAGAGCCCGATCTCGAGTTTTCTAAGTGGCGGCTCTAACGGCGCGGTTACGCAAAGCGACTACACCGGCACTGCGCGACTGGAAGGTCTGACGCCGGCATTCGGCGGCAACTATCATCTTGATTTTTCTTCTATCAGGTTAACCAGCAACAACCAGTTCACGGCGTTGAATCCGCAGTATCCAACGGCGTTGACGTTCACTTATACCCAGCCGCTGTTTCGCGGTTTGCGTTTTGACAGCAGCCGGCGGTCAATCGAAATCGCGAAGAAAAGTCTTTCGCTAACGGATGCGCAGTTTCGGCAGCGTGCGATCGAAACAATAACCAGCGTGCAGCGGGCCTACTGGGATCTGGTGTTTGCTTTGCGGAATCTACAGGTCCAAAGAGAAGCCGTCCGCGACGCGCGCACGCAACTCGAACACAACCAGCGCTTGGTAAGTGAAGGCGCACTCGCCCCGATTGATGTGGTTGCGGCGGAAGCGCAAGTGGCCGGCTTTGAGCAAACTCTCTTTTCTTCGTTGGAAGACGTCTCGCGCACCGAAAACAATCTGAAGAACTTGATTGCTGAGAACCATCAGTCGGACCTTTGGAA
>DATNOG010000051.1:0-18055 GCA_035601415.1 Pyrinomonadaceae bacterium
CGAAACCGTGAAGGCGTTAGGCAAAAATGTGATTGCCAAATGCTATGGCGGCGACATCACGCGCAAACGCAAGCTGCTTGAGAAACAGAAGGAAGGCAAAAAGCGCATGAAGAAAGTCGGCCGCGTCGAGATTCCCCAGGAGGCCTTCTTAGCAGTATTGAAAGTTAACGAGTAATTCTCCGCCGGGTCAGACAATGGGGTTGCGAGATTGTCGCGGGCCGAAAGGCTGAAGTCAGGAACCCATTCCGGATTGCGCGCGCACTGCCGCGTCTCAACGTCCCATAAACAAATACGAGATGCTTATCCATTTAGCTTCGCGGTTTCAACTGCTAAGTTACTTCCCTCGCAAGGCCACTGCGAGAATCAGTGCTATTCCTATGAGGCCGCCGACAAACACAATGCCGATGGGTAGCTGATGCGGATACTTGTTGACTTTAAGCTGTTGAACCTGGGCGTAAGCAACAGTAGTAACCACTCCGGTCTTGGCATCGGCGACGTTAAAGTGATCTTCTGTAGTTTCGCTAACGTATCCTTTCAGCACCCTATTGTCTTTGAGCCTAACTTCAACACGAACCTTTTTTCCTGTTCCCAGCTCGAGAATTCTTGCTTTGACTTTCTCGGTCTGCCGCGCATCAGTATCTGTTTGTGATTGGGCACAAACAGGAACAAGCGTAACTATGCTTACTAACGAACTCGCGAGCGCAAGCGATAGGAATTTCTTGAACATCTCTTTCTCCTTCTAAACGATGGAATTGCAGATGAAGAAGCCTGCAACTCGCAAGCCAGAATAAAAGACAAAGAACCACCCAAGTCGCAAGCAGAAAAGATGCGCAATGTGCTGCTGATCATCATACCTGAAGGATAATTGTTGCGTGGCGAATGTCAGAGCTGATTCCCAGTGAGATAAGTTTTCGTGTTTCACGCGGCGCTTAGCAATAACCTCGACGCCGACAAGCAGGTTAAAGAACGCGCTTCCTGGACCCGGCCCAATGAATTATTCGGCGGCGCGAGAGCAGATGGGCAGTTCGTCCGGTGAGGCTGGACTCATTGCTTAGCCAGAATGGTTGGGTTCCTGGTAGAGGCCCAAGACGTTGCCAGCGGGATCGCGAAACCGCGCGGTAGTCTCGGGAAGATCTGCGCCGATAGGTTGCACGATCTCTCCGCCGTGTTCGACAACCGCGTCGAGAGTCGCAGCGACACTGTCGACCATGATGTAGACCAACACGCCAGGGGTCGCCGACGGCGGTCGGCCAGTGACCCACGTGCCACTCACCCCGCCAACACCGTCGTCAAAGGCGACGGCACCATCGCCTCGCTGCCGATTCTGCCATCCTACAACTGCCTGGTAGAAGGCCGCTGACCGTCCGATGTCGATAGCGGGAATCTCGAGATAACAAACCTTACCGTGTCCTAGAGTGGGAGACATGAATGACTCTCCTTGCCATCAGGTTGAAAATTAAGCCGTATGATTCGATTTACGATTGGATCCCGTGTTGTTTTTCAAAAGCGCTTCCTGGATTGCCAATCATTTCTCTTTGATAAATTGGCCTTCATCTCCAAACAGCTTGGGGTTTTCCGAATTCTTCGTTAGGAGCTTTTGGACACTGGCGGAATTCTTCAGTTCCTTAGGGATTACCTTACTGTCGACAACTCGCACGTCAAGCCGCTTGCCGTCCGCGGATAGTTTGTAAGTTACGTAGGAATACTTGCGACCGGGTGATTCAATATCTTGAAGGCTAACAAAGGACGTCTTGCCGACGTCCGAATGAAAAGCTCGGAACAAATCGCCATTATAGGAAACAATGTAGACAGAATCGTCCAACCTTCGCACCTTCATCTTGTCTGTTCCATCCTTTGACACCCAGTTGCCCAGGAGCTGTTGGTCAATTTTACGGGTTGGACCAGAGGTGATAGGGACCGAATAATCGCCATCGCACGCACTGAAGCTCAGACAGCACACAACCACCACCATTCCGACCGCTATTCTTCGCCAACACTTTACCGATATCGTCATTTGTTCCGATCCTTTCCTGGTGATGAGGTGCATAAAGACGTCTGGGCAAACCAACGTCAAAGACATGTATGTTGAATGTCAGGTCGAGTCTCTAGAATGAGCGACGTGGCTCAGGAGGAAATCGGCGATGACAATTCAGTCTCAAGTCTCAGTTCAATCTCAAGTGTTTATTTCGCGCGAGTACGAGGTGTTCGCGGGGCTCGATGTGGACAAGCATAGCATCGCGGCGACGTTTTGCAATCAAGCTGGATTGCTGCGATCGCTACGTCTGCCCTATAGTGCGCCGCAGTTGCTGAATTACGTGCGCAAGCATTTTTCGGAGCAGCGACTGGCGTTTGTGTACGAAGCTGGGCCAACTGGCTTTGGCCTATATGATGAGTTGGGGGCCGCGGGCCATCCTTGCTTGGTGCAAAAGGGACAAAGGCTTACCGCATAAGACATCTCAGTTCACCGCCTCACTTTCGCTCAAACATATCCAGAAGCGATCCAACGGTTGAGTTGACCGGGCGCGGCGATTACATCCAGCCCTCGCCGGACTAATCAAGTTGAGAAACACGCTCCCCGCGCTCCGCTCCGATGTGTTGGGCGCGCGCTTCAAGACGGTTCGTGTTTCTGGCGAACCCGCTCCGAAACGAATCTTGCGCGCGACGCGGTGTTCATTGGAAGCCCCTGCACATTACACCAAGCCAAAACCTCTTCCACGTCTATGTCAATCTTTTCGACCACGACATCGGCGGGAATGCCATCGCGAATCATCCGCTCCGCCGTATGCAACCACTCGTCGTACGTTTCTTCGAGGTTTTCGACGTCTTCTGAGACTTCCCGAAGACGTTCCCACTGTTCCTGGCGATACCAGGCAACGCCAGTTACTATTTGCGTTTTGTTAAAGGTCTTTTTCATACGTAAGATGAAAGCGCCCAACGATGCTCAGCTGCGGCGCGCGCTCAGCATTCAAGCTGAGCGGAAAGAGGTTACTTGAGAAGCATGCTATCGCGCCGTCAGCTGCAAGGCTTTGTTCGATGCCGCGATGGGACTAACGCGAACGCTGCTCGATGATTTGGCGCAGAGCTTGATTCACTGCCGCGGAATCAGGAAACACCTTGGCAACATCAGGGTCAAGCACCACTATGTTGGTGCCTTCAGCATACTGCTTAGCGTATTTGCCTATTTCCCCTTGGCTGAAATCATATTCGTCCAACAGCTCAATTTCGCTACTCTTTTCCTCGCTCATAATCTTTCCTTTCTCGCGGCGTTGCAGGCCGAGCGCTTATGATTCTGATGATATCTCCGCGATAGGTATGCACGACAACCAAATTCTGCTGCAAGCCTGACTGGCCCAAATGACAAACCTTCCTTCCTCATCAGAATGTAGGGGATCGGGGATGGTTCGAGCTAGTGGGTCGGCAAAGACGGTTGAGGCTTCAGAAAAGGAAACGCCGTGCCTCTTCAGATTTTCTGAGGCTTTCGCATCGTCCTGCTCGAACGTAAAACTCATAGCCCAGAATATACGTTGCTTTGCAAAGGCAGGGAAGGCATCGAACGATCGAATTCACCCTGCGCGGGCGAACACCATTCAAGCTACGATCTCACGGACAAGCTTGAGAGGCACGCTGTCCCGCGCTCCGGTGGAATGAGTTGTTAGACGGCGTTTTGCAATTCCCGCGGATATCCTTGTGCCAGAGCGATCTGAACGACTCGGTTAATGAACTCGGTCTTCGCGATGCGTACATCTCCCGATCCGCGGGCTTCCCTGCATCATAGAGTGCAGCAAGCCGTCGCTTCAGTACGCCGTATTCGTGCGCGACGTCGCTGTAGTCACGCAAGTAGTCGCGAAATGCCAAGGTACGCCGCTCCTCGACTCCACTCGATTCAACAACGTGAACATGATGCGAATGGGGCCATTCGCTTGGCCGATGGAAGAATGGGCACACCGCATCATCGGAATGGGGCGCGTGTCGGTAGCCGAGCCCAGCGAGCGGCTCCGCATAAGCGCGGATCGGGTTAAGGTTGTCAACCGAAACCTGAATGTCAATGATTGGCTTCGCTTCCAAACCAGGAACGGCCGTCGAACCATTGTGATCGATGCGACGGGCCAGTTTTCCCAACGCACGCGAAATTCGGTCCCGTTCAGTTTCGAACTCAAAAGCCCAGCCTGGATCGTAGGGCAGGATCTGTAGTCGTTGGCTCATAATGATCAGCCGTCTAACGCTCAGATTCACCGGCGCCGCACGGTCAACGTGAAATCACCGGATCACCTCCGCTGCGCGGCGTCCGGTGCAATCGCTAGTTGGGCGGCGTCCCACCGCGCCTGCGGTTACGACCCGCCCGACGCTGCCGTGGGCGGCCACGCGCCGATCCGCTGTCGCAACGCAACGATCTTGCCAAGGTGATATGCGTTATGTACCGCCACACTGTTCAGCTCGTCGGCCATTGTCACGCCCGGCTCTACCTCGAGCGCCAACCCCTCAGGCGCCTGCCCCAACGCTGCCGCAGCGCGAGCGCCGTCCAGGAACACTCGCACCAAGTCGTGCCATTGGTGCTCGTGCTCCGGCGCCGCGCTCGGGTACACGTCGCCGGCCGGGTCGCCCGGCTCGATGACACTCTGCTGGTACGCCACAACGTGCCACAGCTCCTCGTAGATCGAGTGCGATGCGCCGTCCGGGCATAGCGTGACTTGCTCGAGCGTTAGCCCGTTTAGCAGGTGGGCTCGCGCGGGGAACTCGCCGACCAGAAACAGATGTTCCAGGATATGCATCGCATCGCTCCTTTTCTCCCTATGTTCGTCGCTGCGACACGGTAGCCGCCCAACGATGGAGTTCAGGTGGCGCGGGCGGCTGCACACAACCCGCTCCGGACGAAGCTAGTTGAGAAGGGCGCTATCCCGCGCTCACCTGCAACGATTTGTTGGGTGTCAACCAGCCGTCAACGAACTCGTTCGCATCGGGGGAGAACACTACTTCTTGAATATCAACACCCCGGTGCAGTCGTTGACGTATTGCCACCCCTGTGCGCTTTGCTGATCCAAGATTTGTTGCATGCCCTTCGTATCATAACCATATCGCGGTCCCTCGACGGCTTTGTACTGTGTAGTGGGGATAGCATGGGCAGCCGGCGAGAGCATGACTCCGAGATTGACGAGGAGTAACGCCGCGACAATGGCGAAAAGAAAATTCAGAATCCGTTTTTCGTTCATGTGATTCCTCCAGTAGTTCCAGCCGAGAAATTGGTGCTGTTGGTGACACCCAACGGTTGAGTTGACGCGGCGGCGCGAATCAAAGCACCCTTCACCGTACCAAGCTAGTTGAGAAACACGCTACCGCCCCTCGCGTCCAACGATTTGTTGGGCGTCGCCCTCGCCGCCGCCCTTTGTTGCGGTATCAGGAAGCCGGTCTAAAAACCGAACCAGAAACCCGCCGCCCCGAAGCAGATAAATTCCC
This sequence comes from Pyrinomonadaceae bacterium, assembly GCA_035601415.1. Lineage (GTDB taxonomy): Bacteria > Acidobacteriota > Blastocatellia > Pyrinomonadales > Pyrinomonadaceae > PSRF01. Next base: position 5,452 of record DATNOG010000051.1, read on the forward strand.
ATCACGGAGAATAGAAGTACCTTTAGCGTTGGGGCAAAGACGGCGCTTCGGTACACAGACGTTGCCTTCCGAAAGCCCGAGAGATACTCACTTTCCGGAGAAAGGGACGAGACAAAGTTGGAGTAGGCGCGAGCGGCGTAAAGACCACCCAACAGATCCGGTACGACCATGAAAGCTTGCACTAACAGGTAGAGGCCAAACGCTCGGACGATGAGCCAGCTGACTTGTTGTCTATTCATCAATCCACCTCGTGGGACTGTTGTCGATTCACATCACCTGAAGACGCCCAACGCTGGCCTTCAGCTGCGGCGCGCGATCAGCATTCAAGCTGAAGGAACAAAGTTACTTGAGAAGCATGCTATCGCGCCGTCAGCTGCAAGGCTTTGTTAGATTGCGTTCACAGCCTGTTCGGATTTATTTTTCGAAGCGCTTTCCAAATCACAATGAAGTACAAGCCTGCGGCATTAAGCTTCCGCACAAATAAATGCTCCGCCCTTGGACAAACGACATGGGCCGAGGTATGGGTCGAAGCAGGGCATTATCAAGTTCCAGGGAAGGGTAAGCGCCAGGACAACCCTCTCGAGCGCCAGGATGCTTGTGCCTAGAAAGAGCAGTGCACATATGAAAGTGGTCGCAAAATACGCGAGGGCTATCATGGCGGCCGGCATGGACGGATACTTCACCATCCCATATACCCATGCGACACCGCCGAGCAGGGCGAGGAAGCATTGTATTAGGAAGCCAACACTATCACTTCGCCATGAAACAATAGGAGCTGGCGTCATCTCTGAACCCCGGCGTTACCGAGAGCAATCTAACGCCGCGCTTCAGCGGCCGGGAGACAACTGCGCTACCGGCAAGTTGTCGATGAGAGTCACGCTGATTCCAATCCGCTGCAAGCGCTTGTTAGATTGCGCCGTGGCAATTAAAATTACAACCCGTGTTCAGCTTTAACTGAATTATTATTTCAATGTGCCTTGACTCACCACACTACACTAGCGCTCTACTTTAACTGCGGAATACGCGCGAGAGCGGCACTGTCAACAGGTCGCAACGCCAGTCTCTCAACCAACCATTGCACACGCTAAACGTCAACCTTTCATTGGTTATGATAAGAAAGGCTGGCTTGTTGTGAGGGCCAGCCTTTCTTTTTGCCAGATTGAATCTCCGCCTGATGCCTACCTTATTATCTCGATTACTCCAACGCGATGACCGTTCGGCCTGATGATCGTACCGCGAGTCATTCCCAAGTCTTCCATCGTCATAAGCAGGCCGAAATCGTTAAAGTGAGTTTCGGATCTAATTTCGGCGTCGTTGCGACCGCGGACGTTCACGATTTCACCCAACCTTTGATACTGATTGTCAGGCGAGACGGCCCACAGGATGTAGGCGGTGCCTTTCGGCGCGTCCTTCAAGTTGTGAAAGTGCATCAGAACTTCGGTTGAGGCGCCGCGCTTGCGCGGCTTGATGAAGATGTCCGCACGCGCGCCTTCCATCGCGCCGCTGAAGTCAATCCTAAATTTGCTCTCGTGACCAAGCCGGAACGTAGAGATGCCTAACATGGGAACGACATATTCGCCTGGCGAGACGACTGCGGCAACCTGTTCGCCCACCGTACCTGTCAACGGAATTATGGTTAAGCCAGGCGGCACGGCGCTACGAAAGTAAATATGTGTTCTCGCGTCGTATGCAGAGAGGTTCGCTTCCGGTGAAGCTACCAACATAAAGCGCGACAGCGGCGTCGTTGTCGCGAACGTGCCTACACCGTTAATGACGTCGATCGGCCCGAGGAATGTCATGGCGCCCGTTGGATCGACGGCGTAAATATTCAGCGCTGTGACACTGCGTGGCAAGCTGGTCAAATTAAGCTTGATCGTAGTACCGCTCGGGTCGCGCAGGATCGTGGCCCTTCCTCTTGCGGCGGTTAGACCTACTGGAGAAAGGGTAACGACGGTCTCTCTCCCAACTGGATATTCCACGATCGTGTATGTGCCGTCGGGGTTTTGAATTGTGGTCACTCTCCGCACCTGGCCGGTAGACAACAGAGCCAGAGCGAGTAAGAGCATTGCTGCCCCGAAAACTGAAATCGCCTGTTTGCTCATGAACTGTACCTCCTTTCACAAACCATTCACATTTCATTGCGACTCTTCATCGAGACTTTTGTGAGAACTTGTCCATCGAAATTTCAAATTAAGCAAAGGTTGTGCCGATTTGGTTCGATGAGCTACGAGAAACACTTTAGCGGTGTTGTCATGAACAAAGCGAAGGAAAGTCATACACAAAATCTAAAGGCTTCAGTGAAAGCGTTCACTGCTCACCCATGACACAACTTCGCAGGTTCATTAAACCGGAACTCTGAGTCCACTCGAATCCGGTTTGATACTTCCAAACGAGCGAGCCGTCGTTCGTATTTAATCAATAGAAGTAGTGATGGAGATTGAGGACGACCCCGCCGGTCAGCCGTAACGGGAGGTGCGACTTTGCGGAATCGGTGGGTTGAAATTTCCAGATCACGCTGCCGTCGCTTCGATTGAGGCGGTATGTGAAACTGTCAGCAGATTGAGCCCGTCATTCCTACTCACTTCTCCAAAAAAGGCCGGCACGCCATGCGGCCCTCCTCCTCCACCGTTTCCTGGCCTGCCTCAAGCAATCGCCGAAAAACTCCAGGACGTTATGTGAACGATAGGCTCAACGGTTGAGTTGACGCGGCGGCGCGAATCAAAGCACCCTTCGCCGCGCCAAAGTAGTTGCGAGAGGCGCTCCCGCCGCTTGCGTCCGAATTGTTGGGTCGCGTTCAGTTGGGCGCGACCTTTTCGACCAAGAGCGCCTTTTGCAAAGCATCGAACTTACGCTTTGGGTCGAACAAAATCTTTATGCCGTCAGTAACGACCCGTCGAGTTCCAGAGTCAATTGGAATTCCGGCCCATGACGGCGCGGAAAAGTTGTATTCGATTTCAAAGCTAGTTCTATAAGTCGCACGTACCGTTTCTACGCAGCCCCACGTTTCATTTCTGGATTCTTTGACTTCCCCAAACAACGACAACCAATCGTGGTTCTTCAAGTATCGAGTTGAGTCAGTTGTCAAGATCATCAAATCAACGTCTGAATCTTCGGTAGCCGTCCCACGAGCGTAAGAACCGACCAGCGCGACGCCTTCAATATCAGGTTGTGTAGTCGCCCAAGAAACAAACGGCTCCAAGTAAGTTACTATGCTCATCTTTAAAAGTCAGGAAGCAACCGAACGCTGCGCTTCAGCTGCGGCGCGCGATCAGCATCCGAGCTGAAAGAACAAGATTACTTGAGAAACATGCTGTCGCGCCGTCAGCTGCAAGGCTTTGTTCGGCGCGCCGACGGCAAGGACATCTCATCACAAATCTAAAAGCCGCCTGCCATGCACTACTGCAGCGATTGTAATTCGCTCTTCTTCAATCCGGTAGATGACTCGATAGCTGTAAGCGAACCACTCTCGAAATGCTTTCATCGGCAATTTCAGGAACTACGCGACCCGAGTGTGGAAAATTGGAAAGGTTGCGGGAGGTGTTGAGAATCGTCTTTACTACTGCGGTAGCATAGGCGGCAGAGTCAGCGGAAATGTACTGTGCTATCGCTTCCAGATCTTCGACAGCTCGTGGAGACCACTCTACTCGGTAAGCCATTTCCCAACCCGCCGCTCAACCTCTTCCTGCGACACTGTGCCCTGAGAATCTGCAGCCTCCAAACCATTTCGCACCTTCTCGATCACATAGAGATGATACTGAATGTCTTCAAGCGAGCAATCATCGGGCAACTTACTCAGCAATGATTCGACTTCCTGCTTTGCGGTACTCATGATAGCTAACAATTTACCATAGAACTGATTCAGTAGAGTAAGCACCGAACGTCTGAGTTGACCGGGCGGCGCGAATTCATTCAAGGTCCGCCGGACCAATGATGATGCAAAACGCGCAACCGCCGCTCCGGTCCAACGAATTTGGTGGGCCGCCTGTTTAGTTACCGCCGGGTGTCTTCGCTCCCCATTCTTCGGGCGCAACATCGGCGATGTGCTGTGAGAACGTCCGCCAGTGGCCGGCGTGGTCCTGGGCTGTGTACACCCGCTCTCCGAACGGCATGTCGCTCGGCGGGTTCACAATGTGGGCGCCGCACTGCTTCGCGTGCTCGTAGTGCTTGTCGACGTCATCAACCGTGACGAGTACGTATGCGGTGACCTCGGTTCCTTGCGGTGCCCGGTACGGTCCGCCCTGACGACCGAGCATGATGGCTCCCTCGGCGACCGCGAGCTGCGCATGGCTGGTCACACCGTCGCGTTCTGCACGGAGGCGTTCGGTGAAGCCGAACGTCCGGCAGAGCCACTCGATCGCCTGACCGACATCCTCGTAGATCAGGATCGGTACTATAGTCGCGGCCGGGGCCGAGCGGTTCTTCACAATTCTTGTTTCCATGTTCCACTCCCTGAATTTGGGCGGCCCAAGGGTTGAGTTCAGGTGGCCGCGCGAGTCACGACAACTTGGGAGAATGAAGACCTGATGAAGGACACGCAATCGCGGCTCACCTTCAACGAATTGTTATGCGCGATGTCCAGAGCAATACGCACCGATGGCAGATTACTTGATCTTGACCTCTTGAATGACGTCACCATTAGGGCGGCGATTAACTAGACGAACTACGCGACCCTGTTCATCTGTGACAAAAACGAGTAGCACGTCATCCCCTTTCAAGAAGAACTGAGTCTCTGATTCGGGGAATATCTCCACCTTTTGGCCGCCCACTTCAATCATAAGCCTGTCACCTTCTCTGATAACGGCGAGAATCCTACCACGAGGATTTCGATACTGCCCGACATAGGCATCGTAGATTTTGGGGTCTACTTTTGCTATAGCGCGTTCCCGCGACAAAGTGGTCAATTGTCCGGCGACCATCCTCCATTGTTCCTTTTGCTTGACGTATGTATTAGTGAAGCGCAGAACTAACTCTCTCCTGCCGTCACGGTTAGTTTCCACCAGACTGCCTGTCATGACCGCTGCATCGCCATAAACTCTCACCTTAGGATCTTCGATCGAAAGCGCCGGGAGTGGACGCTCAGGTGTAGATCGTCTCATGACCGCCATTTCTTGCGCCTTGGTTAGAACTTCGCCGTAACCGTGTGTGATGGTGAGATCATCAGTGACAAGTCGCTCGAACGCTGCTTTGTCAGCCTGGGCAAAGGCTTTAAGCCGCTCACGTTCGAGCCTTAGTATCTCTTGCTCAACTGAGTTGGTTTGAGCGGTGGTGCCGCTGTTGGTCTGACCGAAAACAAGAGGCAGCCACGCGATCATGAGAATGGCAATAACGAGAAGACGTTTCATCGTTCGACTCCTTATTTTGTAGGAAGGTTAATGAACAATGCTCACTAACAACTAGCGCATATAACGTCAGCGTTGACCGGGCGCGGCGATTACATTCAACCTTTGCCGCATCAATCAAGTCTCGAAACACGCTACCCGCGCTCCGGTCCAACGATTTGTTCGATGGCGCATCAGAAAGGTGTCAGTTGCCCTTCATTTTCTTGAACGCTTCCATCGTCATCAGATAATTGATAGTTCCATCGGTTTCAATCCGAAAAACAAATTGTTTCGTTCCGACGTATTCCGGTACCGAAGGTCGCCTGCTTAGAACGTGAAAGACATCTGAGTCTTCCGGTATGTCGTCCAAGACTGCAATGTGAAAGCCAGCTTCTACGTTTTCATTGGCGGCGGGCGAGAATTCAATAATCGAAATATGCAACTGTCGTTTTTCGAGAATCTTTGAACCATCTGGAGAAACCAAATAACGAGCATCGCTGCCCAAAGGGAAAACGCCTTCTTTGGTTTGCGCAGGGACGGCGTATACATAAATCTGATTTGAGCTGGCTGGCAAGACGGCCACGTTATAAGGGCGCGCCGCGCCTTTGAAGTCTGCTAAACAAGTTTCGATGGCTTTGGCGGCGGAAAGAAAGAAGCCAGTGTCCTCTTTGGATGGATTGTTCTTTCTTACTGTGAATTCCTTTGGGTTGGCGCTCTGCGTGGCTTCATAGGCAATGAGAAATTTGTCGCGTTTGTCATTCAAGCGGCCAAACATTACCGCCCAAGTGGCACCATCTTTTTTAGCAATGTACCGCGCGACGCTACCTTCTGTTGGTTTGGTTGCGACCACCGCATCGCTCGCATACCACGCAGCGACATCATACTCAGCAAGCTGCCGACCGCGTTCCGTGACCTGTCCCAGTTCAGCTTTGGACGGCGGAGCGGTTCGTTGCGCTGTTGTGACGCTGGCAAAGAGCAAGAAGATGAGAGTTATGATCACGGGTTTCATCGTATTCCCATTTCAGCGAAGCCATCGAACGGTTGAGTTGACGCGGCGGCGCGAATCAAAGCACCCTTCGCCGCACCAAGTTAGTTGAGAAACACGCTCCCGCCGCTCGCGTCCAACGATTTGTTCGCTGGCGTTCTTATGTGGAGAACAAAACGTTTTTATTGGCAAGGCGATCTGACGGCAATAAGAGGTGTGGCTCTGGTGTTGGCATTCGCATTTGATAAGCGGGCTCGTCCCTCATGCCCCCTTGTATTTAAAGGACCTGACGCCTTCCAGATTGGATTCTTTTCTTAAAACGGTCACAAAGTGCACCCTCACTTCTGTTTCTCCGGCAGGTGACAACTGAAACGCCACCTTGTTTTCCATTCCGCCGGCAAACTGATTATCTCCTTTGTAAGAAAATGCTTCCCTGAACTGCCCATTCCATTTCATGAAAAGTAAATCGCCATCGCGATCAAATTCAATGATTGATCTATCGCTCATGGTGTACAGACCGGTCAATTCTTCAAAGAGAGCGTCACTAGGTCTTAATTCCCTCCCCATCACAACATCGAAACTGATCGTCTTCTCGTTTCGTGCGTTGTTCGAAGTGGTAAGAATTCTATTGATCGCTCCAGGAGATGAAGAGCATGGATCGTGTTCGATGTTTGGATCGCCTTTAAAATAAAACTGAGTAATCAAATCTTGCTGGTTTTCCCCGGATAACCGCATGTGAATGTGGGCGGGCCGAAGAATGTCGCTGCCGGGAGCAGCCGGGTAAGGCACGGGCCGCGCGGTGATGAAATGGTATTTTCCATCCGGGCCTGTTTTTTGTGTGCCGCGGTATCTGTATTCATTCGAAGTGTTGTCGTATGCCTGGTTATGATCACATTGCCACACTTCGATAAGGCAATTTCGAAAAGGCTTCTTCCCGTCATTCTCAAATACCGCACCCCTGAGATGAGTAATTTCGCCAGCGTACCCCTTAGGATTGATTTTGGTCCGCGTCGGCGCATTGGGACGGTAGTACGGTCCGAGTATGTCTGTCGTTGTTTCGCTATTTCCGACAAAACTGTTGCCCGTCCATCGAATGTTCCCCAGTACACCCACACTTAGCACAGACAGACCGGAGTTCTTGAGAAATGCTCGTCGCTGCATTTTTCAATCTATCCTTTCACCGTCCCACAGGAGGAAGCGATTCCCGACTCAGCCGCAATTTCGCCAGTACTAACATTTTTGGAGGCAGATCGGCAGAAACGTCGAAACCATGGCTGAAAGTCTTTGAGTGTCGCGACCTACGGTGCAGTTTGTAGCGCTTGCGAACGGTTGAGTTGACGCGGCGGCGCAAATCAAATCACCCTTCGCCGCATCAAGCAAGTTGAGAAACACGCTATCGCCGCTCGCGTCCAACGATTTGTTGGGCGTGCCATCAATGGCGGATGCAGGACATGCCAACCATCATTATCGAGCGCCCGCGAAGACGAAGCACAGCCGTCACGGTAGAACTGTCGAAGTCGTCGGGGCCAAAAGCTTTGAAAGGCACCTGTGTTTCCGCGTAGGCCACAGCCGTTAGATAGTCGGCGCGTCTATTCGGTGACACGAAGATGCGCATATTTACGAAATCTGGATGTTGCTCCGAGCCCAAGATGTGATCTTCGTAAGAGACAGTTGCGATGACAAAAAGACTCGTGCCCGGCAGACGATAAACCTTGGAAACGTCCGCATCCTTCGCAACGGTTACATCGAAAGAGCCGATGTCGATCGCAGAGTTCGTTCGTATGGTGAGTTCATCGGGACGGCTAGACAATGCTTTTTGTGCGTCCACCGTGCACCGATGAGTCTCCGCACGCCCGACGCCGGAGACGATCGACAGAAGAACGGTGACAAAGAGAATTCGTCGCATGATTTCTTAGACACCAGCTAGATCGATTTGGCACGCCCAACGGTTGAGTTGACGCGGCGGCGCGAATCGAAGCACCCTCCGCCGCACCGAGTTAGTTACAAAACACGCTCCCGCCGCTCGCGTCCAACGATTTGTTATGCCGCCGCTGATAGAAATGGGCTAATCCTATCACCATTCACTTTCGGTCCTCATCCGGTTCTGCCCGTCTCGGTAATCCACAATGCATGCAGCTGATTCCGATCGCTGCCGGATTGCCCGGCTCCCATGTTTGAAACGGCTGATGACAACGAGGACATTTCCAACGAGTTTTATAAATCCCGGTCACCGTAATGGCGACTGCCCATAAAATGGCCGCCACGACCGCCGCCCCTATAGATTTCAAAAGGAGACCTGTTAAAGCGACTGCCGGAATAAAACTTAGAAAGAAAAACCAGAAAAGTAATCCTCGTTTCCGGTAATCTTGCCATTGCTGATGGTATGACATCTTTTCAATCAGCCTCCGATCATGGAGATGTGAAGCGGCATAACGGCGGAGTTGACCGGGCGCGGCGATTACATTCAACCTTCAAGTCAATTAATCAAGTTGAGAAACACGCTACCCGCGCTCCGGTCCAATGATTTGTTGGGCCGTCTTTGGCGCTACCTCGAACAAGGCTTCGTCAATTTCTGAGATTGTATGCCAGAGGAGGGTTTGGTCGTAATGAATATTGAAGGTCAATTTATTTCCATCCTCAAAGGTATCAATCAGGAAGCCAGATGCGTTGATGTGTCCAAGGCCATCACCTTCGACTCGTATGTACAATTGATTTTCGATTGTCTTGAATTCTGCGACGCCAGCGACAGTTTCGTAGACCGGTTCAAGTTCTTCCTTGAACCGTAGCATGTCGCTGACACACATGTAGATCTGAGCGATCCCCTTGAATCCGCCAGCCGCAATTTCAACATCCGCCGTGATCCAATCGAAGTCTTTGGTCTTTGGGTCGGCGGGTTTCCCTATGAGCGTGACTTCAACACGCTCGCGGTCAGGATAACCGATCGAAAAGAATGCCATACGTTAAAGACGGCCCAACGTCTGAGTTGACGCGGCGGCGCGAATTCACGCAAGCATCGCCGGACGAATCAAGTTGAGAAACACGCTCCCGCCGCTCGCGTCCAACGATTTGTTATGCCCCGTCCGGTGCGTCTGCAGCGGGCACCGCCTTGCGCACGAAGGCACCATCTTTGATTTCGAACTCTTTGAGGACTGAAACAGTGTCTTTGACGAGCGTATGCAGCAACTGGATTGCTTTGAGCGCGTCTGATTTAGGATCCTTTCCGCGGGCGTGAGCATAGGCGTTACGTAATTCGCTCAAGTCGCGCGCGGCCTTTGCAGCCTCCTTGTCGAGGATAGAGGCTTCCTTGAGAAAGTTAACGATGCCGTTAACCTCAACGCGCTCGAATTGGTCGAAAGCTTTTTCCGATGGCGACTCCGAAGTGCCAGCTTTTTGGATAAGGACTGACACGCGAAGGACATCCTTGACGAGGCGTTCGCCAACGATGCCACACATTGCCACGCAAGAATAGAAGTAACCGGCGACATAGAGTTCTCGCGATTCCAAAAGCAGATCGAGGTAGGCACCTTGAAGCTTCAGCACAACCGCCGGCAGATCCCAAATGCGCTCGACGGAATCGGCGAGGCGCCCCTCCAATTTTTCCCGGAGCATTTCCCGAAAATTTTCACGACTCCGTTCGTTCTTCGGTTGATTCGGAAGCAAGTCTAAGAAAACCTGCATGTATTCTGCTTCGTCTTCCATTTTGCGCTTTTGACGCCTCTTCCAAAACCAAAACATTCCGATCGTGAACACAGCCAAGCCAACAACAACGGCGAACTTATGCGAATCATCACCTTTCATCGGCGATAGTCAATCATAGGGGCATAACGGTGGAGTTGACGCGGCGGCGCGAATCAAGACACCCTTCGCCGCACCAAGTTAGTTGCGAAACAGGCTCCCGCCGCTCGCGTCCAACGATTTGTTATGTTTCGTCTGTCAAATTTTCAGATCCATTAGGTTGAATACCTTTGCGAGCGTTGTTGACAAGGTTATTAGACCACCAAACAAAAGAATGTTGAAAGACAGGGATTCGAAGCTCCGAGGATTGCCTCCGCTCCAATGTTGATAAACCCTCGTTGGCATAAGCGCGATGAAGCCGTCCTGGTCCATTCGCATGATATCGTCAATCCACATCACGCGATACTCGTTCAGTCTACGCTCAAGCAGCATATCGGCAATGGCCGTCAGTCCCATTCTGGGTAAGCCGGTAGGATTAGCCAACGCGGGATTGACCAGTTTCAATTCTGCCAAGATGATATCGCGTTCGGTTTGGTCTCTAATAAATTCGTCGCCAATAACAAGTCCACCGTCAATCGGTTTGCTACTTTCGTTAAATGCCTCATAGAACAAGGAGACGATTTCATCAACGATCTGTTTTGCGTGAGAGCGAAAGTTAGCGGAGTCGTGTAGCGCAACGACGGCAACAGCAAGATAGGGTATGAACAAATGGAATTGAAGTTTTTGACGCTGACGATCCCTTTCGGCGTTCTTTGAAAAGCGACCGAGGAGTTTCTTGGCTCGACTGTCGTTTCCTTCAAGAATCGCCTTAGTGGAACTCCTAGAATAATCGAACAGTTGCTCCGTAATAAGGACGGCAATCTGCGGAATTGAAATGGTGGTACTCATGTGAAGTTGGGGTAGCAAAGAAACATAACGCTTGCCTTCAGCTGCGGCGCGCGATCAACACCACGCCGAAGGAAAGAAGTTACTTGAGAAGCACGCTACCGCGCCGTCAGCTGCAAGGCTTTGTTAGATGCGGCGCAGCAAATAGTTATTGCTGCTATTGACGTCTAAGTACAAGGATCGCGGGCCTCTTAAAAGTCAAGCTCGTGATAACCGTTGCTATCTTTTGGCAAAGATTCCAATTCCTTTATGGAAAGCATTCTCCTCACGGTACCCTCTTTGATAACCTGGATGGATTGCCGCGCCCATGGATTGTCCGCGGAGTATTCGATCCCAAGAACTCGATCGGATCTTGTGCAAAAACCAGGAATATCCAGGACAACTCTGCCTTGCCTATCTGGTTGCCGTGGTTCCCGGTCTAGAACACTTATTCGAACCTGTTCCGGTTCGGACGTGTTGATTCTAAGCAAGAGCTGCGATCCCATTCCGAGAGTATAGGTGGTGCGATGTGTGAGGAGAACAATGCCTGTAGTACCGAGTAGTAAGACCACAAGGAAAATGATACCAATGGTCTTTCTCGTCATGGTGTCTCCAGTATGGACCTGGTGTGCCCGCAAGCCACGATAAGCATCTAACGGTTGAGTTGACGCGGCGGGCGACAACCACATTACAGACAAGTTGTCGATGACAAGCCCGCTGGCCGCTCGCGTCCAACGATTTGTTATGCCGACGCGCGACCCTTCGACGCGCGCCGGCGAGTGGCTTTTTTGCGATCGGTTTGGACAAGATTAATCAAAGCAAATTTGCCGTGAACAATCGCACCCGTACACCATGCGTTCAATGTTCCGTCAAGAGGACCTGGAGGGTCATCTTTCACTTGTTCAATCAGAGACGCCTGACCTTTGGGACCGAGCCCTTGGATTTGAGACACCTCTAATCTCTGCGCCCACTTCACACAAGCCGATTTTTCAGACGGCGCTTTAACCTGCGAGATGTAGGTGCCTCCTGCGTAATTCATGATGAAGGTGTAGAAAAGCATACCACTCATTCGGCGGCATAACGATGGCCTTCAGCTGCGGCGCGCGATCAGCATCCAAGCGGAAGGAACAAGACTAATTGAGAAGCATGCTGTCGCGCCGTCAGCTGGAAGGCTTTGTTATGCGCGCCGTTTACACCTACGTTGTGGTCCTTGATTATCACCATCACTACCACAAAGAGCCAGAACAGCAAGCCTGCGCCGCCGACGATAAAGCACCACCATACTTTACCCATCCCTTTGAGTTCGCCACCTGATTGGCTAATCAGCTTCTTAGCTTTAAAACCTTCCATTACGGCGATAGCTGAGCCAACGCCCATCAACCAGAAGATCGAATAGAAGATGCCGCGCCTGAGCTTGGCATTCACCTTCCTCTGCAATAATTGATTAATCTCGGGCTGCATCTACTCTCGAACAAAATGGCTAGCGCATAACGTTTGAGTTGACGCGGCGGCGCGATTCAAAGCACCCTCCGCCGGATGAAGCAAGTTGAGAAACACGCTCCCGCCGCTCGCGTCCAATGGTACGATGAAAGTCGGGCTCACAAATTAAGTTTGAAGCAGCAGATGTCTCCGGCAGGATAATCATCCTGCTTTCCCTTTAGTTTTTTCCAATACCAGAAGGAGGAGACATCTGCATGAGCAT
>DATNOG010000052.1:0-7988 GCA_035601415.1 Pyrinomonadaceae bacterium
TGGTAAGATCACCAAGATCATGGCAATGACTTTCACAGTTGAGTTTGAACGAGAAAGCGACGGACGCTGGCTTGCCGAGGTTCCCGAACTGCCAGGCGTGCTTGCTTACGGGCACGGGCAATCTTCAAACGAAGCCGTTGCTGAGGCCCAAGCTCTCGCTGTTCGCGTGCTCGCCGACAGACTTGAAAACGATTGATCGCTGGGCCAAGTCACACGTTTCAGAATTGACAGTATGAAAACAGAAATCGAAACTCAGATAATCTCGCGTTCACCCGAAATTATGAGCGGAGCGCCAGTATTCGCGGGCACTCGTGTTCCGGTTCAAAGCATCATCGATTACCTGGCCGGTGGCCATCCGCTGGAGGAGTTCCTGGATGATTTCCCCACTGTGAGTCGTGAGCAGGCTCTTGAGCTATTGGAACGTGTCAAGGAGATGCTGAAAGACGCGCGGATATGAAGGTCCTGCTTGATGAGTGCCTACCAAAAAAGCTCAAGCAAGATCAGCGTCTTCCCCAATTTGTAGTTGCCGACACGCCATTGGGAAGATTCTTTCTCATTTAGAAACAGGCATTAGCGGTTAAGCCGCTGGCAAATCGTGGAGACTTTGTTGACAAGAGATCTTGCAAGGAATAGAGTAAGCCCGCTCTAAAGGCACGTCTCTTCTGACGATCCTCGCTGACTATTTGGCAACTGAACCTACCCTGGCAACCAGCGCCAAACTTAGATATTTCTCACCCGCGTAAAGGAGTCTCATGAAAACCAGATTCTACGTCTGCATTGCCGCTTGTTTCGTTATCTTCCTGATATCTACCTTCCTCATAACTTCCGAGTCTGCCGGAAAAGCAGCCAGTGCCACCCGAAGAAGCAGTCCCGCTAAGACAACTTCGGGCAAACAAAAAAAGAAGAAGGTGTCTCATTGCGGCGACAATCCGCCAGCCAACCCTTCGCACTGCAACATCAACCGGAAGTTCGACGTGGGATGCGATCTCCCCTGGGATGGGGGAGTGAGTCACGAGATTGATCAGCATTGTCCAAACGAAGGATGCGCTACAAGAGACCAGGACAAAGCGCAAAATAAGATCAAGAACAATTTATGTGCTACGGGGACCCCTGTTCAGATCAGTTTTACCTCCATCGACAAACTTCAGCGCGCCGTTGATAAGAAGGTACAGCAAGGCCAACTTACTTATGGCAGCACTGGTCCACCGCTGCCCGCCGATCGTGTGAAATTGAAAGGGCTGGCGACCGTCGACGTCAACAACCATGCAGTCACGTTGGGCGAGGGTGATCTGGTCACTCTTGATGCTTTCGTTCTGGACGCAAAACACGACGACACTTTTCCCTTCGGCTTCGGTGGCGAAGGCGTCAACTGCAAAAACTCTCTTCTGGAATGGAATGACATTCACATTGCTCTTGGCAAAACGGCTTCGGCGCAAGAATGTTCCAGCGCAACAGCGGAAATCATTCCACACTTCAGACCGGCAGTCTGGGAGCGCTTTGATTCAAACTCCTGCACTGTGTCGCATGTGACCAACCCGCTTCCGGTGAAACGCTTGCGGGTCAGAATTACGGGCCAGCTCTTCTTCGACGGCAGTCACAAGCCTTCGCCGTGCGGTGCATCTAGTGGAGGAGGTAACCCACTACGGCGTTCGGTCTGGGAAATCCATCCGGTTTATAAGATCGAAGTGTTCGACCATGGCAGCTTCGTTTCATTTGAGAGTTGGGCCGCGAGTCATTGATAAGCTCGTGGCGGCATCGCTGCCACTCCTAATTGTCGGTATCGGCCTCGTTGTTCTCGCGACGCGCCGCAAATAAGCCAAGGCCACGATTGGCAAAGTAATGGTACGTTCGGTATATAATGAGGCCTATGAGAATTCTGAACTTTACTGTAGTTATGACGCCTGATGTGACCGGCGGTTATGTAGTGACTTGTCCAGCCTTACCTGGGTTAGTGACCGAAGGCGACACGCTTGAAGAGGCACGCGCGATGGCGACGGATGCTATTCAAGGCTACTTGGAGAGTCTCAGGAAAGATGGCGAGCCAATTCCGACAGATGAATCAATAACCGAACAGTTGGCGGTCGAAGTTGCCTAAAGCGGGCTTCTCATTTCCTCATCAAAATATCAAAGTAGCTCCACGAACTCTTCCACTGTTAGACCGGCCTGCGCGATGATCGAAGCCAGCGTTCCCGGTTTCAGATCTTTGTTATGGTAGGGCACCGAAACCCTTAGCTTTTCCTTCTTCAAAAAATAATGACTGCCGGTGGTGTGGTGGACCAGGAAACCGCTTCGCTTGAGTGCCCGAATAACCATTTTGGGTTTCACTGACGGTAATTTAGGCATGCTTGCCCCTTCTCTTTCTTAACTCAATGCCGCTTGGTCTAACGCTCTGCCTCGAAAATAGCACGCAATCCCATGGAGGCTGGTCGGAGGGTGGCCGGAAGCATCAAGTCACGGTTGCCATCTCAATTAACTTTCCCGCAAAAAGCAAAAGCCCGCCGCGCGAAAAAGACACAGGATGTCTTTTTCGCGCGGCGGGCTTCACTGAAATCTTTTTCGGTATGGCTAACTTGAACGGGCGAAAAAGATTTTAGAAAATCGGTTGTCTTTAGTTTGTCAAGTGCGCGGTTTGTAAGACCAATCTAGGTGCCATAACAACCCGTTCCGTGGATCGGTCAAATACCGTGTAAGATAAATCTAACACAACAGCCTACGGACACCAAGAGACAATCAACGCTTGGCAGGCGAATTTGTAGCTAGGTAGTCATTGATAAACGTGTCCGTCAGATCAGCAAGACTTGCTCGTATTCCTTTTTCTAGTCCGCTTATGGGATAGGAACCAAATTCACCCTTGCTCCAAATTGAAGCGATGAGGGCCGGTATGCCCGCCTTTGCCTTTGTTGGTTGACACGGCCATTTAGGATCTAAAATCGTTACTACATCAATCTGTAGGCTATACAGATACACGTGCAAAGACTCAACCTTTTGCGTGCTCACCCGAACAACAAGTACTGGATAAGCAACATCGTCCTCTTCTCTAACGAGAAGTGAAACATCTGCACGCCTAAGCCTCAACTCAACGTCTGTTAGAAGCCGGTGAGCGTCAAGCCCGTCACGTTTTGCTTCATCATTGAGTGGCACGATCTTTACATCAAGCATCTATACCGCGAAGCGCTCTCTGCTGATCGGGAAGTTGCCCCTTCGCACCCTGACAAAACACCAAAAATCCTACAAACGCGAGTACGAGACAGGAATGTTTCATGATTTGCTTTCCTTCGTGAAGAGTGCGGGGCACCAAGCCAGATGTCTCACGCCCGGATTCGAGGACTCCGAGCCAACCAAAACGCAGAACTCATTCTATCAGCGGAAAGCGGGCAACACACTAGCGTAGGACTAGCCAAAACTGACTTACGGCACTTCGATAATCAGTTCGCGTCCGAAGGTGAAGTTGGGACGCTTGCGGCCCTTCAGATACTTTGCGGCTGTTTGTGAAAGCGCGGTGATCAGAATTGGCAATGCAATCGTGGCGTCGCAGTTTACATATGCGCTGTGCGCCCCACGCGCGAGTTTGCCGTAAACCAGACCTTCGTCGAAGGCAACTGCATTAGAGCGGCCGCCGGGGTGGGGCGCGTCGGTCGTAATTTGAATCGCGTACTTGTGTCCCTGATGATGATTCTTCAGTATGAACGAAGATAGTTCTGTCTGCTGAATGAAACTCTTGGAAGTGCCGCCGCCCAGATTGATAACTCCGGTGAGACGCGCGCGTGCGGTAACGTTGGCTATGTCCAGGACGTCCTGGACCAGGTCAAACATGAAGCTGTTTTTCTTTTCAAAGCGCGCCGAGGCGATGCCGATGGCGATGCCGCTGTCGGCAACTCCCGGACAAAAAATCGGTACGCGTGCCTTGTATGCTGAAGTCAGCACGCCGTCTTCAGTCGCAATCTCGGCCAACTCGCGCCCCAGCAGATGCAGATACTCTCGGGTCGAGTAAGGGCGACTTTGATCCAGTTGGTTGGTAAAACCCGCGACCCATTCGTTAGCCTCACGATACTCTTCATCGCTGGCCAGCAGGTCCCACATGCGGCTGATCTGCGCCGAATCCAATTCCGCATCGGTCATGTTCGGATGCGCCTGGAAATGATAGCGGCCCAGCGTTTCATGCAGATCATGAAAGAGTAGTGAACCTGACAGCACCAGCACGTCGACGAAACGATTCTTAATGACGTAGGCCAGCAGCCGGCGCATGCCCGCGGGTATCAACGCTCCCGAGCCGGCAACGAGAATGGTTGTGTTGTCGCCAAGCATATCGAGCCAGATGCGATGCGCTTCCGCCAGTTGTCGCCCGCCAAAACCAGCGCCTTCCATTTTTTCCAGTAGGCCGGCTACTGATCGATCGCGATCCACCTGAACAGGCCGCGTCGGTGTGGTCAAATACTTTGATGCTTTAGGTTTTCGTTGAGTGACCATAAAGGTTCAACCTCTCAAACTGCCAGAATGAAAAGAGCGTTACGCGGATCAGTGCTGAGGGGCGACCGCTAATAATCAGTACGACGCCGCGAACGCGTTTTTGCACCGTTAACCGAAAGGTACGTATAAGCGTCGTAACGCGACTCATAAAATTGGGCCAGCTCCGTCCCCTGGGCCTCGGTCAATTCTTCATCCTTGACGCGCTGATTAATAAGACGACGAAACCCGTCATGCAGCAGGCTGCGTTCATAGCGCGCACGTTCGGTGGCTTCACCGACAGTCGTGCCGCGAATTACTTTTTTGATCAGGTAACCATCGTCGTCGATATAAATGTGGGCCTCGTGTGGAGCGCCAAAAAGATTGTGATTATTTCCCATCACCTCCTGGTAGGCGCCCACCAGCAGGAATGCTAAATAATAAGTTTCGCCCGGCACCAGCGCATGCAGCTCGAGGACGTGTTTGACGTCGTGCAAGTCGACAAACTTATCGACAATGCCGTCTGAATCGCAGGTGATGTCGCACAGCGTGGTATACTCAGTGGGCGGCTTGTTGAGCAGGTGAATAGGAACAATAGGAAACAGTTGGCCCAGCGCCCAATTGTCCGGTACCGAGCGAAACACGGAAAAGTTAGTCAAGTACTTGGCGCACAAAAGCCGGCGCAGATCTTCAAACTCTTCAGAAACGTATTTCGCCTGTTGCGCATACTTGTCCGCGCGTTCGCAAACGTCCCAGAACAGCACTTCACCCTTGGCGCGATCTTCCAGCGAAACCAGACCAAGGTTGAAAAGCGTAAACAATTCTTCGCGATGCTCAAGGGCGTCGTGATAGTATTCGCGATAGTTCTTCACGCTGATCGATTCGCGTAGCTCGCCCAATTCCGTCACCACCTGCGGATCGTCATCGTCGATTTCAATCGGGGTAATGTCTTCAACGACAGTTTCAATTTCATCCTGAACGTTGGTAATCAACATGGCGTGATAGGCAGCGAGGTAACGTCCGGATTCCTGAATGATGGTTGGGTGCGGAACGTTTTCGTCGTCGCAGACTTGCTTGATTGTATAAATAACGTCGTTGGCGAATTCCTGCGCACTATAGTTGGCCGACGATTCGAACGCAGTCTTCGAACCATCGTAGTCGACGGCCATGCCACCGCCCACATCCAGCAGCTCGATGGGCACCTTCATCTGATAGACCTTGGCGTAAACACGTGCCGCCTCTTTCATGGCGTTCTTGATGCGCTTGATGTCGGTAAGCTGTGAGCCGATGTGAAAGTGCAGCAGCTTGAGCATGCTGAGACGATCAACCTGCTCCAGTCGCCTGATCACTTCCAACATCTCAGTCGTAGTCAGACCAAACTTTGCCGCTTCGCCGCCAGATTTTTCCCAGCGCCCGGATCCCTTGGAATAAAGCTTCACGCGCATTCCCAAAACCGGTAACGCGTGTTCGTGACGCTCGGCAATATTCAAAACGTGATCCAGCTCGTTGAGTTTCTCAATAACAATCACTACACGCTTGCCACACGCCGCGCCGGCAAAGGCGAGCTCGATAAACTCCTCGTCTTTGAAACCATTGAGCACCAACAGGCTGTCCGGCGTTTGCTCGAGCGCGAGCGCTGCATAGAGTTCTGCTTTGGAGCCGGCTTCCAGGCCAAAATCGTAGCGCGAGCCTTCGCGCAAATATTCTTCAACCAGCGAACGTTGTTGGTTGACCTTCATCGGGTAGACGCACATGTGCGCCCCCTGGTATTCAAATTCCCGGATCGAGCGACTAAAAGCGCGTTGTAGTTTTCTGACCTGGGCCGCCACCAGTTGCGGAAAACGCAGCAACACGGGCGCGCCGATACCGCGCCGGGCGAGATCGTCAATAATTTCTTTCAGATCTGCGGAACGGGAATCACCTTCGGCGGGCCGGACAATCAGGTTTCCCCTACGATTTACGTCGAAGTAACCTGCGCCCCAATTCTCAATGCCATAGGTCTCAAGGGTCTGCTCAATTGCCGTGGTCAATTCGCGGTCTCCTGACTTGCGTGCGAGACTTGGATGATTATTTTCCGAAGCCTAAACGTAGTTATGCACATCCCGAGTCGGTGTAGCGGAGATTGTCTTGGATGGGACGCGTAGTGGCGCAATGTAGCAGAAAACGTCAGGAGGGTCTATAACTTTTTTGTTTCGAATAACTTTCTTTCGGAGGTTAACTAACGTGTGGAAACGGGTTACCGACTAAAAGTGAGGATTCGGAAAGTTCCGGCCATCAAAATCCTTGACATGGTTTGCGAGCAAACTATAATGCCTACTTTTTTACGCGCGTCTGCTTAAATGACGTTCGCACTTTGCGGCAGTAATTTTCGGCTTCCAGATCACTTCGCTCCAAACACCGCACCGGGGCGAAGAGCACCCCTAACACTCCCTTTTTCAATCAGGAGAACTCATGAATGCAAAGACTGTGTTGAAGTATGCCTCTGACCAGGGGGCAAAATTCGTTTCTGTCCGGTTTACCGACCTGCCGGGCTCGTGGCAACACCTGACTTTTCCCATCGCCGAACTTGGCGAAGATCAGTTCGAAGATGGTTTTGGTTTCGACGCTTCTTCGATTCGCGGTTGGGCAGCCATCCATGAATCGGACATGCTGCTGGTGCCTGATGCTGGGCGATTTTGGATGGATCCCTTCGCCGAGCAGCCGACGCTTTGCCTAATCGGCAACGCGGTGGATCCCATAACCAAGGAAGGCTATGCGTTCGACCCGCGCTCCGTAGCCGTTCGCGCCGAGAATTATTTGAAGTTCACCGGCCTCGGCGACACTGCCTACTTTGGTCCGGAAGCTGAGTTTTTCGTATTTGACTCGGCAAAATTTCATAACGAGCAGTACTCTGCCGGCTACTCGATCGATTCGGACGAAGGTCACTGGAACAGCGGCCGCGATGCGAATGAGTTCCAGGGTTCCAACCTCGGCTATCGCATCCGTGCCAAAGAAGGCTACGTACCGGTCCCGCCGACTGACACCCTCAGCGATCTGCGATCGGAAATTTCGTTGACACTGGCAAAGTGTGGCGTCACGGTCGAGTGCCATCACCATGAAGTTGCGACTGCCGGCCAATGCGAAATCGACTTTCGTTATGCAACGCTGCTCGGCACCGCCGACAATCTGCAAGTATTCAAATATGTAGTCCGCAATACTGCTTATCAATACGGCAAGGCCGCGACCTTCATGCCCAAGCCGCTCTTTGGCGATAACGGTTCGGGAATGCACTGTCACCAGTCGCTTTGGAAGAGTGATAAGCCGCTTTTCGCCGGCGACGGTTATGCCGGACTATCGGAAATGGCGCGCTACTACATCGGCGGGCTGTTAAAGCATGCGGCGGCGGTGGTTGCTTTCGCGGCGCCGACAACCAACAGCTACAAGCGTTTGGTGCCGGGGTTTGAAGCGCCGGTCAATCTCGCCTATTCGGCTCGCAATCGTTCCGCTGCGATCCGCATTCCGATGTTCTCGACCAATCCAAAACTTAAACGTCTTGAGTTTCGTCC
>DATNOG010000053.1:0-6068 GCA_035601415.1 Pyrinomonadaceae bacterium
ATTGATGGGACTGACGCCGCCGAAGAGTTCGTAGTGTTTTGCGACTTGAAGCATGCGCTCGCGCGGGACGTTTCTACCGCGCAGCACGTTTTCGAGGAAGGGAATTACGTCGTCCATTCCTTCAGGCCCGCCAAAGGAAACAATCAGGATTGCATCGAACGAAGGGTTCATTTAAGTAGCACAGACTTTAGTCTGTGTTCGGGAAGTAGCATAGACTTTAGTCTGTGATTCTAAGTAACGATAGCGACAGGAACACAGACTAAAGTCTGTGTTACTTCGCGCTCATCTCATGGACCATGTCGACCAGCGCGATCACATTCTCGACCGGCGTCTCGGGCAGGATTCCGTGACCTAAATTAAAGATGTGACCTGGTCGCCTCGCCGCTTGATCCAGAATTACTTTCGTTTGAGAGCGCAGGTGTTCGCGGTTTGCAAACAGTGCGACGGGATCGAGGTTTCCCATCACGGCCTTGTCGTGCCCAATTCTTTGCCAGCCCTCATCCAACCGCACGCGCCAGTCAATGCCGATAACATTTCCACCAGCTTCGCTGATGAGTTTTAAGAGTTCTCCGGTGCCGGTGCCAAAGTGAATCACCGGCGTTTCGGAATTAATGCCGGCAATCACGCTGCGTGTGTGCGGCAAAACGTATTGCCGGTAATCATCCACGCTGAGACAGCCAACCCACGAATCAAACAACTGCAACGCCTGCGCGCCCGCATCGACCTGCGCATTCAAATATTTAACCAGCGCGCGCGAGATGAGCGCCATCATTGCGTGCCAGGCGCCGCTATGGTTGTACATCAACGACTTTGTCTGCACGTAATTCTTAGAGCCACCGCCTTCAACAATGTAGGAAGCCAGGGTAAACGGCGCACCCGCAAATCCGATTAATGGAAGATCACTGCGAAGCGCGCGGCGCGTCTGCCTAATCGCTTCAAGCACAAAATCAAGCGCGCCGACATCCTCGATCTCAACCAATCGATCAACGTCCGCGGCGGATCGCACGGGATTGTGAATCACCGGGCCATCGCCTTTGGTAAACTCCAACTGCAAACCCATTGGCTCAAGCGGCAGCAGAATATCTGCGAAAATAATCGCCGCGTCGACTCCCAATCTCTCAGCCGCAGTCACTGTAACTTCTGCTGCCAGCGACGGCGCCTTACACAATTCCAGAAACCCCACTCGCGCCCGAACGTCACGATATTCCTGCATGTAACGTCCTGCCTGGCGCATGAGCCAGATGGGCGTAAACGGTACGACTTCGCGCCGGCAAGCGCGCATGAAAGGGCCATTCCGAAGAAGTTCACTGGGAGTTGAAGCTGCCAAAGGTTTGCTCACGACTCGGGATTTCAGAACTTTCCGCGCTGCTACTCGTTCAAGCGTTGTCTCTCCGCAGTTGTTTTATTGAATCATTGCCGCCGTTTTTGGTCGCAGATCAAGATTCAGACTACAATAAAAACACAGAAAACAGTTAGCGGCCGATTGGCGATAAACTTGCCACAACCAGGCCGTTTGCGGTGTTTGTTTCTTGAGAGCGGTGTAAATGAGCGGACAAGCCAGAGCCTTAGTAAACTTGATGCCTGACGAAATCGCGACTGCAGCGCCTCCGCTCAGCTTCGATGAAGCTTTTACGCTTCATCACCGGGCCGTTTTTCGCACGGCCTGTTCGGTAGTTCGCGATGCGGCGCTGGCCGAGGACATTACGCAGGAAGTTTTTCTTCGGCTCTATCGTAATCTTGATTCAAAGCCAGGCGAGGAATTGTTGCGCGCCTGGCTTTTGCGTGTCACCTTGAACGTTGCGCGCAACACCATTCGCGGGCAGACGCGATCAATGACACGAGACAACGAATATCACAGGAATTCAGCGGGTGAAGGTTGGTTCGCGGCCGCCCCAGACGAGGATTACAGCCGCAACGTAGAAATAGAACAAACGCGACGCGCGTTGGATAAGCTCAAAGAGCCAATGCGCAGTTGCCTGCTGTTGAGACATCAGGGACTCTCCTATCGCGAAATCGCCGACACATTGTCGGTGAAAGAGACGAACGTTGGCAGTCTTGTCGCGCGTGGCCGTAAAGAGTTTGCCAGGGTGTATGGGAAAATCGGAGGTAAGTGATGAAAGAGTGTTTACAAGAAGAAGTTCTGCAAAGTTATTTGGATGGAGAACTTCACCAGCGGCGCATGGCCCAGGTGACCGCTCATCTGGCTTCATGCTTAACGTGCAGCGATCTTGCCCGGCAACTGGAGCAGGAAAACAGTGTCCTGGCGGCCGCACTTGCGCCTGAGTTTGAGTCAGCCGTGCCGAGTGAGCGTTTGCGCCAGCGTATCGATGCTGCCATAACATCAGCTCGCATTGATGCTGCTGCCGGCAACGCGGCTCCGGTGAATGTTCGCAATTGGCTTTCTTCGCTTTCCGATCTGTTTACGTTTAGACCGCAACGGGCGTTTGCATATGCAAGCTTGATGGTGATCATTGGCTTTGGTGTGATCATGGCAATGATGCGCTGGCAGATTTCGCCCACACTGCCACCAACGTCGGTAGCCGTGGCGCCGGCCCCACACGCGCCAAATCCGGCGCCAACGACAACGCCGTTATCGAACGGTTCGGTAACGTCACGCGGGATTGTCCCGAGCAGCGGCGCCTTGGCTAGTGTTCAGAACAATCGCCCGCCGCGAAGCAAGGCTATGATAGCGCCTGCCTCGTCGCGTCAGAATGAGAGTGCAGCGAACCACGTCAAACTTTTGCCGGGCGAGCGCAGTTATCTGCAAACGATTGCTCAATTGGATTCAACTATCAAGTCGGATAAAAGCCGGATGAAGCCGGAAGTGCAGGCTGAATACCAGCGGAATCTGGCTTTCGTCGATCGCACCCTGGCCGTAGCGCGAACCGCTGCCAAAAGTAATCCCAACGATCCCGACGCGACCGAATTCATGTTTTCCGCTTATCAAAGCAAAGTTGATTTGCTTAACACAGTTGCAGAAGCTCGCGTGTTCGACAAGTAGGATTGAAGTAAGCGTCGTAAGTAACAATATAAGTATCAATATTAGTAACAATGAAGTTCAAAGTAGTCATTATTAGTTTTCTTTTGCTGCTGCTGCCCGCCGGTTTTGCTTATGCCGATGGACATGGCGGCAAGTCCGGGACGCAGAAAATTGAACGGTCAATTGCGACCGCTCCTACGGTCGCAGTTTCGCTATGCGTTGATTCTGGCGACGTGACCGTGCGCGGCTGGGACAAGAATGAAGTGTTCGCACGCTCAAGCGAAGTGGAGCGCATCGAGCTCAAGAGAACTGACGGGAACCAAGTGGGTGGGGCGACGAAAGTTCAGGTGTGGTTGGCCGACAAGAACGAAGGGGAAGAAAAAAACGGCTGCCACGCTTTTGGCGATGTCGAACTAATGGTGCCACGCGGCGCATCGCTTTATCTGCAAACGGGCGACGGCACAATTGATGTTGGCGACGTCGCCTCGGTTTTTGCGCGCTCGGAAACGGGCGATATTTCAATTCAGAAGGCATCGCGATCCGTTGAGGCGGTGAGCTTTAGCGGCGAAATCTCCGTTGAGAATTCCACTGGTCGCATGTCGATGAAATCTGTTAGCGGCATGGTTAGGGCAGCGAACCTGCGGGCAAACGATCAGAACGATTGTTTTGCGGCTTCGACTATTAGCGGCGATATCCAGCTTGATGAGGTGGACCACCAACTGGTAAGCGTTAAGACAGCGAATGGCAAAATCGATGTTTCGGGGCCACTGGCCCATCAAGGGCAATACACATTCAATACGACCAGCGGCGACATAAATTTAAGTTTACCGGCTAACGCGTCGTTCCGATTGAACGCTCGCGTTGCCAGAGATCGTGAAGTTACCAGCGACTTTCCCCTGACGCTCACTATTGAAGATCCAGTGCCTGTTATCGCCCGCACACCGGCACCGCAACCTCCCCCCGAGCCTGCGCCTGAGCCTACCCCGGCGCCGAAAGAACCGGTGGTGGTCGTAGTCGATCCTCAGGTTAAAACGATCAAAGTAAAGCCAGTGATTGTCAAAAACCTCTACAGCCTGCGGCGCATCAACGCGGTGCATGGAAGCGGCGACGCGCTCATAACCATGGCGTCCTTCAGCGGCACAATCCACCTAAAGGATTCAGGAAACCAGGCTCAGTAGTCGCAAATCGAACTTGTTCCTCACCGCCGTTTGTCTTTTGTGCCTAAACGGCCAGAAACAAACCAGAAACGCTAAATTTTCTGCCACAAACATTTTGCTGATGGTGTTCTGGTACTAGAGCAGCGAAACACAATTGATTCCCTGACGGAACGAAAGAAAACATGTTGAATAAAGGACTCATAGCATCATTGACCATGGCGGCGGCGTTACTCAGTTCGGGCAACTGGCCCGCCGCATCAGGGCTGGCAGCGAAAGTAGACCAGTTAGCTCAGTTGCAAAACTTTCTCCCACAAACCAGCACTACGCCCGAATTGGAACCGCAGCGCGAAGAAGTGCGCGAAGAGTTTCACCAAACCTATCCGTTGGCTGCGAACGGTCGCGTCAGCCTGGAAAACATGAACGGCAATGTTCGTATAACTGTCGTCGAGGGCAACGAAGTCCAGGTCAACGCCGTGAAGCGCGCCTATAACCGCGAGCGTTTGGCGGAAGTGAAGATCGAAGTGAGTGCTACAGCCGACGCCATTCGTATCAGAACTGACTACCCCGAGCGCGAACAGAATTTCACCAGCGATGAACGAGGCCGCTACAATAATCCCGCAACTGTCGACTTTGCGATTGTTGTCCCGCGCCAGGCGCGGCTTGAATCTATCGATCTGATCAACGGGTCGCTGGACATCGATGGCGTGGAAGGCGATGTGAAGGCTTCCTCTGTAAATGGTCGCGTGGCCGCGCGCGGATTAAGAGGCGAAGCGAAGCTGAATACAGTGAATGGCACAGTTGAGGCGACGTTTACGCAACTCGATCCTGCGAAACTTCTTTCGCTTGGTTCGGTAAATGGAACTGTCGTGGTTGTGATTCCTTCAGACTCGAACGTAATCGTACGGGCCGAGACGATTCACGGAGCGATTCGCAATGACTTTGGACTTGACGTGAAGGATGGCGACTATGTGGGCCACTCATTGTATGGACAACTGGGTTCGGGCGGCTCGCGCATTAAACTCGGCAATGTCAACGGCGGTATCAACATCAAGCGCGCTGAAGATGGCCGGCCGCTGAGTCCGGCGCAGAGTCTGCTTTCCCAGCAAGATAAGGACAAAGACAAGGACAAGGAATACCCGGGTATTTCAGCTGATGAAGCAAGGGCAATTCATGACAGCGCTCGTGCTCTGGCTGAACAGGTGAGACGGGAAACGCTGGCACAGGTCAATGTAGAAAAAATTCAGCAACAGGTCACACCGGAAGTCCAGCGCGAAGTTGAGCGCGCGATGCGCGAAGCAGAACGCGAGATTCAGCAGGCGCAGCGCGAAGTTCAGCGCGAAACACGCCGGCAGGTACATGAGTCGGTGCGCACGGAAACTCGCAGCGAAGCTCGCGCCAATGCTCGCGCCCGCGGCTTGGGTTCCAGCGGCCGGTTTATCGAGAACGAATCGAAAAGTTTTTCCGTGCCCGCTAACGCGCGCGTAAACGTCTCCACCTATGATGGACCAATCACCATCCATGGTTGGGACAAGCCCGAGGTCATGTACACCGCCACCAGACATGCGGATGATGAGGCGGAATTGAAGGAAGTGCGCGTGGAGACTGAGCAGCAGGGGCCGGCAGTTTCCGTGATCGCCAAATCGAACGAGAATCGAGGCTGGGTCAGTCTCGACGTTTTTGTGCCCCGCAATGCCAACGTTCATGCTTCATCCGAAGATGGCCGGCTGGCTTTGCAGGGTGTCACTGGTGAGCTGACGCTGCGAACGGGCGACGGCAGCATCGAAGTAACTGACAGTCAGGGTCAATTGAAAGTCAGCAGCGGCGACGGCCACATTCGCATCGCAAACTTTGAAGGACAGGCTGATGCGCGCACCGCAGATGGCGCCATCATGCTTGACGGCAGGTTTAGCAACTTGTCGGCGCGCACCGGT
>DATNOG010000054.1:0-6142 GCA_035601415.1 Pyrinomonadaceae bacterium
GCTTGCATGTTTCAAACCAAAATTCAAAGCGGTGGCTTTTCCGCCATTGGGAACTGAAAAAAGTCTGACACGTTGGTTGGCGGAAAAACTTTCCTTAACAACTTCGGTTGTCCGGTCTTTGGAACCATCGTCAACGACAATGACTTCGTAATTTTCATAATTAGACGCCAGCAAACTGTCGATAGTGTTTCGAATAACCAGCTCTTCGTTAAACGCCGGCACCAGCACCGAAACGAAGGGCTCGTAACGCTCTCCGGAGTGCAAACGCTCGCGGCGTCGTGACCGCACCCATTGAGCAAACGCCAGTGCGCCGATAAAAATCAGCCGGCCCAGACCCAGAACAATTCCGATGACATAGATCCACTGCAGCGTCCAACCACCCGTCGAAAGAAAGAAAAAAGTGATTGCATCTGCGCGTGTGAACACCCGTTGGTTCGCAGGAATCAGCGGCATTACCTGGTCGCGCGAGAGCCCCGCCAGATCAGAAACCGGCACAAGTTGAAATCCACGCGCACGCAACTGGTGAATCAATTCGGGCAACGCCTGGACTGTGGCGGCGCGATTCCCGCCAGAGTCGTGAAGCAGCACTACCTGGCCGCGCGTTTCCGGATTTTTGTCCATGGCGCGATCGATTGTTCGTTGGATGATCTGATCGGCGGTTACGGGCAGCCTCCAGTCATCCGGATCGATGCGCACTCCGATCACCAGGTAACCAAGATTCTGCGCCTGATACGCGGGCTCTACTTCCTGCGGCTTGTCAGCTTCCGCATCGCCAAAATACGGCGGACGAAACAAAACGGTTGACCTGCCAACTTCTGATTCAATCAAACGCTGCGTAGCGTTTAGTTCCAGCTCGATAAGTGACGGTGGAATTTCGCCTAGGTTGGGATGAGTGAAAGTGTGATTACCAATCTCGTGGCCTTCGCTGACAATGCGCCGCATCAGGTCAGGATATGCCTGACCGTTTTTTCCTATGATGAAAAATGTGGCCGGCGCATTCTCCTGCTTCAAGATGTCGAGAATCGTTGGCGTCCAGCGCGGATCCGGGCCGTCGTCAAAAGTCAGCGCGATCATTCCCGGATGATCGCCGCCGCGCTGAATAACGTAAGCCGAAGGGGTCGCGACAAACTCTTCGTTGTTTATGAAACCGTTGCCGCCGTCGATATCCAAATTGCGCCAGCCATCCTGGGGACGTGACACAACTTTCAGCAACTCGCCGGTGCCTTCAAAGTCAACTTCATAACCGTAGACGATGCGGCTCAAAATGTTTGGAGAAGTTGTTTGCGAATTACCAAGGATGGACCAAATTGAAGGATCTTCAGAACCTAAACGCCAAACTGCAAAACCGGCAGGATGGAAACCGCTGGCCGCGCGCATCTGGTTGTACGCCGTGACTGCATCGAGAAACCAAACGAAGTGATGCGAGCCATCGTCCTCGTCATATTCAAAATGCGGATTGCGAGTTGCTGGATCGAAGATTACATTTGCTTTCGAATCACGAGCGGTAATCAGTGCTTCCTGACAGGTGACTTCATCAGCATTCTTGTCACCTTGAGTCCAATTGTAACCATAGTTTCCCAGCGCAATAATCGTTTTCGAGGAATCCAGGTCGTGCATGCGATTGGCGATATTGCGCTCGTACCAATCCTGCGCCGCCACCGAACCCGGATCGCTGCCCGCCCAATGCTGGTCATAGGCCATCAACATCAGATAGTCAGTAGCCGCAGCGTAGTCCTTGTAATGCCAGTCGGCATCGTCAAACGGCACCGCCTGGATCACGAACAAACCTTTCGCTGCGAACTCCTGATGCAACTCCTGTATGAAAGTTAAAAGGGCCTGCTGCGTTGCCGGTGGTGGTTCTTCAAAATCGACGCACACTCCCGGAAATTTATTTTGCTGCACAAAGTCGGTTAACGCCGCAATCAGGCGCTGCCGCCCAGGCTCGTCACTAATGGCGCGCGCCAGCAAATCCGGTTGCCATTTTTCATCCACCAGATTCTGGACCATCGGAATAACCTGGACCTGTGGCCGAGTCAGGCGAACCCAGTTGAGGGCGGGCGCGTCAACTTCAGTTACCAGCGACGTGCTGCCGTCAGGCGCTGCTTGCAAGTGTGACCATTCAGCGATGACCCAATCAAGATGGTCCAGGTTGCGCTTCAACGAAGCGTAACTCGATTCGTCCCAGTTGATATAAAAGCCAATGGAGAGCGGTCTGGTCGTCGGAACGATCGGCGGTGGCAGCACGGGCGGCGGAACGATGGGAAGCTGGGACCGGCGTCGACCGGGGACAACTCGTGGCGCCAGTGCAAGGGCGTGTTGCAGTTCTGCCTGCGCCTTTTTTGCTTTCTGTTCACTCGGGTTCGCGGGAAGGCTGGGCCGCTTTGGCTTAATGTCTGCGGTGTTAGGAAGGCTTGCTACCTGGCGAACATTCAAACTCGGCAAAACTGGATTCACGAGTACGCTGGCGATGAAAATCGCTGCCATTGCCGTGACCATGACCGCAAGCGCGAGCCAGGTGCGTCGCACCCGGCGCCAGCGGCGACCCGCAGGGTCATAAAAGACGGGGGAATCAACAGATGACAACTAAAACTTCTCCTTGTTTGTCCGGAAATTCTAATTTCTCACTGCCGTGGCCGGTAACGCAAGTTGCTGGCTCGCGGAGGCAGCAAACGCAAACGGTTAGTTTGCGCGGGTCTGTAAAGCAAACTGTTAGTTTGCGGTCGTTATAAAGCAAACCGCTAGCTTGCGGGCACGAAGCTCAATGACTCGATCGCAAACTGACAGTTTGCGTTACAGCAAAAGTGAAAGCCGCCCACGATCCAGCGGATCAGGGCGGCTTCGGTGAACTGTTCGGATTGGCCTGTGGACTAACTGGCTGTGCAGCTTCCTGAAAAGGAGGAGCACTTTGCAGTGAGACAACTGAACCGAAATCCTAACAAGTAGTTTCTGGTTCAGAGGTCAGGCCGCAGCCACCTCACTGTGATAAGAACTCATATTTTTGAATCACCTCCTTTCCAGTGTTGCAGGGGATAATAAAATAGTAGGTCGCAAGCGTCAACCGCTTTTTTGCGGAGTTGAACAGCAGCCGGAAAGGCGCATGCAAATGTTAAGGTCGCGAAAAAACCAAATGGCCCCCGCAATAAACCCGCCACGCGTGTTCGACCCCAAAGAAATATGCCAGCTCGCGGTAGTCATCGCAGTCGTGAATCACGAAATCGGCAATCTTCCCTGCTTCGAGTGAGCCGATCTTGTCACCACGATTCAAACTGTAAGCCGCGTTGATGGTTGCTGCTGTGATCGATTCCGCAGGTGTCATTTTCATATGTGTGGATGCTAGCGAAAGAATCATCGGCATTGCCGGAGTCGGCGAGGAGCCGGGATTGAAATCCGTTGCCAGCACAACCGCGAGGCCCGCAGCAATCATCTCGCGCGCTGCGGGATAACGGCTCGAGCCAAGCGCATAGACTGAGCCAGGCAAGAGCACCGGCTGCACACCTGCAAACTTAAGCGCCGCGATTCCCGCGGCATCCGTGTGCTCCAGATGATCAGCCGTTACCGTGTCCAGTTCGGCTGCCAATTTCGCACCGCCTGAGAGCGATAGCTGATCGGCGTGAATTCTCAGTCCCAGACCGTGATAACGCGCTGCCGAAAGAATGTTGCGGGATTCGTCAGTAGTGAACACCGCTTCTTCGCAGAAGACGTCGCAAAACTCTGCCAACTTTTCCGCAGCTACGCGCGGTAGCATTTCATCGATAAGCAATGAGACGTACGTGTCTCGTCGCGATTTATATTCGGCGGGAATGGCGTGAGCGCCGAGAAATGTCGGCACATAACGAAGTGGGGTTTCTGTATCGAGCCGCCTGATTGCACGCAGAATTTTTATTTCGTCTTCAAGCGTTAAGCCGTAGCCGGATTTCGCTTCGACGGTAGTGGTGCCGTTGCGCAGCAACCATTCAGCGTAACGCTTGCCGCCGCCGACTAACTCATCGAGCGTCGCACCGCGCGTCGCATTAACAGTCGCTTGAATGCCGCCACCGCGCGTCGCTATCTCCTGATAGGTCGCGCCCTGAGAGCGCTCTTCAAATTCATTTGCGCGCGTGCCCGCGAACACCGGGTGCGTGTGCGCATCGACGAAGCCTGGCAAAACCACGCGGCCGCCGGCATCAACGATTTCGCAGTCTTTATCAATCAGTTTTTCGATTTCCGATCGCGTGCCAGCGTTGGTGATTTTGCCATCGCGCACCAGCATGGCGCCGTCTTCGATAATCGAAAGCTGACGCAACTCCGGGCCGGCTCGCGGACGAGCAGGCCCGGAAAGAGTCACAAGCTGTGAACAATTAATAACCGCGAGTGATTGAGACAAAACTTATTGCTCGTTACGCTTCTGTGTAAACCCAGGCGCCGGCAATCGTCGCAATGATGTATTCGACCAAGCCCCACACGAGGCCTATGATCAGCATGTTCATCGGTGTGCCGAAAAGCAGCATGCCGATAATGCCGGAGTACAGGTAAATGCCAAACCAGAGTATGAAGGCGGCGACGATTGCCGTCTTAACTCCAGGGCCCAGCCGCGGCCTGATCAACGCATAGAGCCAAACGGCTACGATGCCGAGTATGAAAGTCAGGATCACGGCGCAGATGATGAAGTTGCTGCCGGGATTCTTGAAGCCGTGTTGGGAAAAGAACGCCATCATCTGCGGGCCCAGCACCTTTGTATTCAGCAAAAACTCTCCAATGTTCAAGATCAGACCGGCGAGTAGGCCGCCGAGGAAAACTCGTCCGAAGTTCATCTTCACATCCTCCTTTGGGGGTTAGGTGGTTCGCGGGCCATTGATTATCACAATGTACAGCCGCGCGCCAACTAAATTAACCAGCGATCCACATCTCGCCTACCGATCTGGCGAAATTTTCAAGAAACAACGTGATTCGTTCGTTTGTTTCCCAGGATGAACACTAAGACTCCCAGGGCGTTGGCAATGACTACTACGACCGTGATCTTGAGCGCGAACGAAAGCCGGCTCTCCACCTTTATGATAGGCACGATCGTTAAGGCAATTGCCAGCAACGACACAAGAAAGCCAGAGCCACATGCAACTTTCAACCATGCAGGCGCGGTAACCCCGAAACTGCGCATGCCGATTATCGGTATCGCAAACAGCACCATGTAAGTCGAAGCGTAAAATACAGTCGCGGCATTGTCCAAAAGTTGAAAGGCTTCCTGATGGCCCACGCCAATCAGGCTTGCTAATCCAAATGCGAGTGTGATGGCGCCGACGAATAGAATTGAGTTCACGGGCGTTTTATATCGCTGGTGCAGCCGGCTAAACCACGCGGGCAAGAGCCGATCCCAACCGGCCACCATGGGCAATCGCGTATTGCCGGTGAAATAAATGCTCATCAGCGCGATCTGCCGCATCACCACACCAAGAATCGCTATTGAAATAATTTTGCCGACCCAGCCGAACGAAGCAAATCCAAGCGTGAGCACCTGCGGTATTGGTCCAATCAGGTCCACATTCTCCGGTTTCACATAAGCAAGCACCGCACTGGTGCCGAGAATGAACATGATCGCAATGATCGGCGCCGCGATGATTACTGAGCGCGCAATGTTCCGAGCGGGCGCACGGCATTCACCGGCAACGATGGCGACATACTCGAAACCGGTTAGCGCGCCGAGCGCAAGTTTAGTGAATATGTTGAGGTTGAATGCAGTGAACGCGGGCATGGCGACGGCGAACGGATGATATTCGCGCAAGTCTCCACGGGCCAGGCTGAAGAATGGAAGCAAAATCAGTGTGAGAAAAGTTGCCAGCAACATCGCGCCGCCCGCGTTGTGTACCCACTTTCCGAGTGCCAGTCCACGCGTCGAAGCGAGCATGATGGCCGCAACCAGCAAACAACTCATTATTGTTATAAACCACTTGCTGCCGCGCATCCAATCGGCTGGCGGTCCAATTGCATAAGAAACATTGGTGGTGATGATCAGTCCGATACCAGACAAAACCAGAATGCCAAAAATCCAGAGGTTCCACGCGACCATGAAGGCGACAAAATCGTTAAAGGCGAGCTTGGCCCACTGGTAGAGTCCTCCCTCGAGCGGCATCAGACGGTTTAGATAAATGACGACGGCTGCCAAAGGCAG
>DATNOG010000055.1:0-15560 GCA_035601415.1 Pyrinomonadaceae bacterium
TTTCAGGAGCAAATCATGGCAACTAAGGAAAGCGCGATCGCGCCGGTTAATCAACAGGGTCTCGACATCAAATCGACTCCGCGCGAGGAGATGGAACTTTATCCGCTCGATACCTTCGCGTACGAGTTTCCCGGCAAAGAAATAAAAATCGATTTTGAAATCACTGAATTCACGGCCATCTGCCCCTTCTCTGACTTTCCGGATTTCGCGACCATCCGTCTCCAGTATGTTCCCAACGAACGCTGCGTTGAGTTGAAGAGTCTGAAGCTCTACATCAATTCGTTTCGCAACGTGAAGATCTTTCACGAGCACGTCATTAATGTGATCCTCGAGGACTTTGTACACGCGTGCGATCCGTTGAGCGTGGAGATTGAAGGCGACTTTCACGTGCGCGGAAATATCAAGACGGTGGTGCGCGCGAGCTTTAAGAACAGTAAGCGGTAAGCGGTAAGCGGTGAGCAGTAAGCGGTGAGCAGTAAGCAGTAAGCAGTAAGCAGTGAGCAGTAAGCGGTGAGCAGTGAGCAGCACAATCGAGACAGATGGTTATCGTTCTGCTTACTGCTTACCGCTCACTAATTGATGGCATGACTTTCACAACCGTCTCCATCATCGCCGGCATTATTCTGCTGGCGATTTTCTTTCTGATTGCCCGGCTGGCTATCCGCTGGGCCGTGCGCCTGACAATCGTTGGCGTAATCCTGGTGGCGTTGATTGGCGTCGGCGTCTTCTGGTGGTGGGGCAACCGGCTCGCTTCGCCGACGCCAGGGTCAAATCAGCAACGCACCGCCCCAGCCAAACGTACTCCTTCTCGCTGAGCATAAATGGGAAAAACAGATACCGATGACGAGGCTGACGTTTTTGTCGCGGAAGGCGCGCCGCTCAAATCGAGCGGCGGCGTCATCGGCCTGTGGTCTCGTTATCGACTGCTGCCCCGCAATGTCTTTGCTATCAGTCTCGTCAGTCTGCTAAACGACGCCTCCAGCGAGATCATTTATCCACTGCTGCCAATCTTTCTGTCGTTAACTCTCGGCGCTTCACCCGGAGTTGTGGGACTGATTGAAGGAGCAGCGGAATCAATCTCGAGTTTGCTGAAGCTCTTTGCCGGCTATTTCAGCGATCGCCAGGGCAAGCGGAAAAGCTTTGTCGTTTTCGGATATGTCTTATCGAGCTTCGTGCGACCGGTGCTGGCATTTGCAGTGAACTGGTACGAAGTGCTCGCAATTCGCTTGAGCGATCGCGTGGGCAAGGGAATTCGCAGCGCGCCGCGCGATGCGATGATCGCGGACACAGTGCGTGTAGAAGAACGCGGCCTGGCATTCGGATTTCACCGTGCCATGGACCACACCGGCGCCGTCGCCGGACCGTTGCTTGGTTACCTGCTCGTCTTGCTGTTCGCGGTTGATCGCAACTTGCCGACTGCCGGAGAGTTTAAGAAGATATTTCTCGCGGCTTCAATTCCAGCGATGGCCGCAGTGGCAGTGGCGGCGTTTTACGTTCGTGAAGTCAAACACAAGCGCCGAGCAGAAGATGTGGTGATGCCGGCTCCAGCAAAGCTTTCACTGCAAGGCTTCGACTCCAATTTCAAACGTTTTCTGTTTATAGTCGCGCTCTTCACGCTGTCCAATTCGTCCGATGCTTTTCTGTTGTTGCGCGCGCGCATGGCCGGCGTTTCCGTAGTCGCGATTCCGCTGCTGTGGGCCACGCTCCACGTCAGCAAAGTCGTTAGCTCGCTTTTCGGCGGCGACCTGTCCGACCGGCTTGGTCGGCGCCGCTTAATAGTTTCCGGATGGATTCTTTACGCGGCGGTCTACGCAGGATTTGCTTTCGTGTCCAACGCACTGTCGGTATGGATACTGTTTATCATCTATGGCATTTATTTTGGTTTCGCGGAAGGCGCCGAGAAGGCGCTGGTCGCGGATCTGGTGCCGCCGGAAAAACGCGGCACGGCTTTCGGCCTCTACAATCTTGCGTTTGGCATTACTGTGTTGCCGGCATCGCTGTTGATGGGCGCTTTGTGGGATTGGCGCGGGCCGCAGACAGCTTTTATCGTTAGCGCGTTACTGGGTTCCACGGCGGCCTTGTTGCTACTGCTGCTCGTAAAAACGCGACCGAATGCGCATCACGAGGTTTTGGGTTAACATAGCTGCCGCGCTCTTGTAGTGAAAAGCGACGATTTAAGGCCCTTTTACTGGCTAACGAGGCCTGGCTCTGCAGAATTCCGAACACTGAAACCGCAAATCTTTATGCAGTTTTCCTCTATCGAAGACGCCATTGCTGAGATAAGCGAAGGGCGCATGGTGATCATCGTCGACGATGAGGATCGCGAAAACGAAGGCGACCTCGTTTGCGCTGCCGAAAAAGCAACGCCGGAGATCGTCAACTTCATGGCGCGACACGCGCGTGGCCTGATCTGCCTGCCGCTAACCGAAGAGCGCTGCGATGAGTTGCACTTGACGACGCAGGTCGCGGACAACACGTCATACCTTGGAACGGCGTTCACCGTTTCCATCGACGCGCGCAAAGGAATAACTACGGGAATCTCCGTCGCGGACAGGGCCACTACCATTCAGGCTGCTGTCGATCCGCAAACTCGACCCCAGGATTTGGCGCGACCGGGCCATGTGTTTCCGTTGCGCGCGAAAAAAGGCGGCGTACTTGTTCGTCCGGGCCAGACGGAAGCGAGCGTTGACATCGCGCGCATGGCCGGACTCTATCCTGCCGGCGTCATCTGCGAAATCATGAATGAAGACGGCACCATGTCGCGGTTGCCGGAGCTTACAGAGTTTGCGGCGCGTCATCATCTGAAAATGATCACTGTTGCCGATCTGGTGCGTTATCGCATCAGCAAAGAGACATTAGTGAAACGAGCGGTGGAAAGTGATCTGCCGACGGTTTATGGCCGGTTCAGAGCAATCGCTTTCGAAAATGTCATCAATGGCGACGTGCATCTGGCAATGGTAATGGGAAACGTGAGGACCGACGAGCCTGTCCTCGTGCGAGTGCACACTGAGAACGTTACCTGCGACATGTTTGGTTCACTGATTGACGACACCGGTTTTCAGTTGCACGCCGCGCTGGAAAAAATTGCGGCCGCCGGGCGAGGCGTGGTTCTTTATCTGCGCCAGCGAGAACACAGTCTCGATCTGGTAAATCAATTGCGCACCTACGCGGTCATGCAGGAACGCAACGTCGGCAAGCGTGAGGCAAGCCTGGAAACGGGTTATGGCGCGGACCGAGACTACGGCGTGGGTGCGCAAATACTTCATGACCTGGGCCTGCGTCGTATACTATTGCTGACGAATCATCCCCCCAAAGTAGCAGCTCTGGAAGGTTTTGCGCTCGAAGTGGTTGGCAACATCCCCCTGGGTCAACCGGCGCATCTGAAGGACGCGGAGAACAAAGAGCAACTCATCTGAGTCTGCTCGTCATCGGTGACAGCGGGAACCCAGGTTCTCCGGGGAACTTTCTTTGCTGCGGACAGCTTCTTTTTAGCTTTTCGGGATTCCCTCTCCCATTATTATTACTTTCAGTCCACAATAGCGGCTGCCTATGAGTGTAGACGATCGCGATAAGAAGTCTGACAGAGATTCGTCTCGGTCTCCGAGCGAAAGGGAGTCGATCAAAGACGCGCTCCAGTCAGACACTGACGAACCATTGCCGCCTGCCGCGGAAGTAATCGCCAACCGCGACGCGCAGAGTCCTCATCCAGTAACTCCGCAAGGCCGCCGCCGGCGTTTTCTGAATCGGCGCAATCTGGTGATTGCCACGATCGCCGCAGCCGCCGGCGTTGTTGCGCTCATTTTATTGATCCTAATTGTTTACCGGCTCGGATATGTTGACCGGTATGTCGCGGGGCAAATCAAAGACACTTTCGCGAAGTACGGTATCCGCGCAGAGATCAAAGATTTTCATACTACCTTCCCGCCGCAAACTGTCGAGATGTTGGGCGTGGAACTCTACGACAGCCAAACCGGAGACAAGCTGGGGAAAATTGATCGCCTGCTCGCAACAATCCGCATCGAAGACCTTTACGCACTGAATTCTCAGCGCAATATCACCCTAAAAGAT
This sequence comes from Pyrinomonadaceae bacterium, assembly GCA_035601415.1. Lineage (GTDB taxonomy): Bacteria > Acidobacteriota > Blastocatellia > Pyrinomonadales > Pyrinomonadaceae > PSRF01. The sequence continues at coordinate 4,069 of DATNOG010000055.1, forward strand.
CTAAAAATTGAAGGACTCGAGACGTGGGTCACTTTCGATGAGCAAGGCCGCTCAAATTTTCGCAATATCCATATCCCACCGCCCGAGACAAACCGGCGCATCTTGCTTGCGTATACTGCTGCGAATATCGAAATCAAAAGCGGAATCATTCACTACGGCGATGCGCGTCATGAGATCTCCGGCGAAGCGCGAAACCTGCAAGCGTTAATTCTGCCGAAAGATCCCAACGTGGCCCCCGAAATCGGGCTGCATCCGGTGACGGTGTCCTTCTCGAATTCCACGTTTACCTACGACGGCCGTCCAGTAAACAACATCGACATTCAGGCGCGACTTAAAGCAAATGAAACTCGAGTTGAGATTCAGGAGTTGGTGGTGCGCTCGCCGGTAGCCGAAGCGCACCTGAGCGGAACGATGGACGACTGGCGCGCGCTTAGTTACCAAATGAATATCACGTCGACAGTTGATCTTACTCAGCTTTCGGACGTGCTTCAGTCTGGTACCACACTGCGCGGCACGGGCAATTTTGCCGGCGTGGTTTCCGGCCGCGGCGATCAGTACAAAGTTGACGGCAGCATCAAGTCAGACTCGTTGGCAGCCGATGGCATGCGCTTGCAGGGATTAACTGTTAACGCGAACGGCACCGGCCAGGGCAAGAGTTACAACATCAACGGTCGCGCCGTAGCATCGCTTCTCAGTGCCGGCGATTTTCAACTGAACAACGTGCAATTGGTGGGCGGCGTGATGGGAACTGGCTCGGACTTTCGCTGGCTCGGCGAATTGCGCGCGGCTGCTGAACGAAGCTACGGCACCACTATCACCGGCTTGATAATGCAGGACGCGCGCGCGGAGATGAACAATGGCGTGCTGACTGCATCTTCGCGACAGTTTATTGCCAACAGTCTTACCTCATCGAGCGCGCGGGCCAATGGAATCAACGCGTCCGATCTGCGTCTGCGTAGTGAAAACAAAGTCACTACGGCAAGTGTCGCCAAAGTAAAAGCAGGAACAATCACGGCGTCTGGCACGAAAGTCAACGGAGTGACGGCGAACAATTTGGACATCGTTAGCCGCGACGGTGTGACCAGCGTGGTCGTCAAAGGTGTGCAGGTGGGAAGCACAACCGCCGCTGGAGCAGAGATTGGCAGTATCAACATTGCGGGCGCGCGGCTTTCGATTCGCGGCGGACGAATTGAAGGATCAACCGCTGACATCAACGCCGGCACGGTAAAACTGGCGGATGGCCAAATGGAAAATGTGAAGCTGGCAAAACCCATTTTCGTAGTTGAACCATCCGGTCGTTATCGAGCCAGCGCAGACTTGAGCATCGGTGGCGGCGTGTTGGGTCAGATGAACATGGGCCAGGCGACTGCCAAATTGGTAGCAACCAGCAGTGAGATTCAACTCAACAACTTCACCGCCGACATTTTTCAGGGCAAGGCAAATGGGAACGCGCGCATAGCGATTGTGAAGGGGGCATCATCGCATATCGCCGCCACGTTTACTGACGTTGAAGTTTCTGGTCCATTCACCGCTTTTGCGGGCGCCGCTGTTCCGCTGGCGGGGAAAGCTACGGGGCAGGTTGATCTGACTTTCCCAGGCACGGACTTCAAACAAGCCACTGGAACGCTGACGACCAGATTCACTGCGGAGAGCGTTACAGCCGACAGCGGGCGCGTGCCTCTTTCCGGCGTCGTAGCGCTGCGCGCCAATCGCGGCTTGTTTCAAATCGATCAGGTCGATTTGCAAACAACCGCCACCAAACTAAAGGCGACCGGACAGTTTTCATTTAGCGGCGATTCAAATCTTAATGTCGATCTGAATTCATCTGACGCGGCGGAGTTGCGGGCAGTCTTGATTTCGTCGGGCTTGCTGCCGGAGGTTGAAGAGCAGATGCGCAGTTATGGCATTGACCTTGGCGGGCAGTTGGCTTTCAACGGCAAAGTTACCGGCCGTCTAAGCACACCCGACTTGGATGGTCAGGTTTCGTTGGGCTCACTGCTGATCAATGGCAACGATTTAGGTTCGTTATCAGCGGCGCTGCGAATGACGGCTGCGGAGCTGCGAATAGATAACGGCCGCCTCACTGAGCGTGACGGTGGCGGCATGCAGTTTACCCTTAATGCGCCGCGCACCGGCGCAAACAACACCACGTTTGAAGCGACGCTTGATCGGGTCAACGCCGGCAACTTGATTGCCGCGCTGCCGCTTAGCAAGTCGACGCGCGCGCAGTTTGCCGACACGCAGGCTGACGCTTCGGGCCAGATCAAGATCACGGGCATACCCAACGCAATGAGTGGCAGCGCTGATTTGCGTTTTGGTCCCGGCCGGCTTGCGGGCGAACCGCTCGAGGCACTAGTCGCGCGGGCTACTTTCAGCGGCTCGAAAGTCAGTATTGAAAACATCGATGCGCGCTTGACTGCCGGACACATTGTTGCCAATGGCAGCTATGACACGACTACCAAAGCTTTCGATCTTCAGGGTCGTGCCGAAGGTGTGCAGTTAAACCGACTGCTGGCACTAACAAATCGGCCCGGCCTGGAAAATGTTACCGGCACGGCAGACTTTAGCGCTCACGTCATTGGCAACCTTGCGGAGTCGGATTTTTCTGCTTACCAAATTACTTTCGATGGTGTCGGCAAAGACGTCGTCATCAACGGCCGTCCGTCCGGTACGCTCGCGCTGGTGGGCAGAACGGAGAACAAGCAACTTAACATCACGCTCACCACCGGACTGTTTGGTCCATCACAGGTGATTGCGGCGCAAGTCAACCTCGGTAGCGAAAAACTCGCAGCGAACATAGAGACCACGTTGAATAACGCTGACCTCACCGGCTTGCTGAAAATGGTGTTGCCGCAAACGGACGTCAAACTCACCGGCCGTGCCAGCGGCACGCTCAAGGCAAGCGGCAACCTGCTGGATGAAGATGGATATTTCTCGAAGAACGGATTGCACGGCACTCTCAATCTTTCCGAGTTGAGTTTCCGCGTTGAAGATGTGCAGCTCAATGCCACCTCGCCTTTGATTGTGCAGTTTTCGCCCAGCGAAGTTACTTTTGAGAAAACGCAGTTCACGGGACCAGGCACGAATGTCACGCTCGGCGGCATCCTGGCGGTCGGATCCGGCGGCAGACAGAGCATGACCGTTGACGGCCAACTCAACTTGAGAGCGCTGAATGGTCTCTCACCCGATTTCTTTTCTTCAGGCTCGGCGGATGTTGCGATGCGCGTTACGGGAAGTTACGAAAGCCCGCGACTAAACGGTACTGCTTCCGTCAGCGGCGGTTCTATCTCTTTGTTGCTCGGCAACGAGCGCTGGACCATCTCCAATCTAAAATCGCTTGTAAGGTTTACGTCCAATCAGGCGCAGATTGATTCGCTGACAGGCACGATGGGCGGCGGTCGCGTCAGCATCAACGGCGGCGCGCTGCTCGACGGACTGGCGGTCTCTCGTTTCTTGTTTAATATTCACGGCGACGAAGTGACCGTTCCGTTTCCTGAAAACTTCCGCACCACTGCCGATCTCGATCTGGAAATTAGAGGGTCCGCGCGCGAACAACTTATTGGCGGCATAGTTAACGTAAGACGCACCGAATATACCCAGGATATCGAACTCGCGGATCTAATAAATTTCCGCCGACAGGAATCGATCGAAGAAGGGGGCGAGCTTGAGCTGACGCGCGCGGCTTTGTTCAGCGACCTGCGCGTGGAAGGTCGCAACGCGTTGGTAGTGCGAAATAATCTGGCGGATCTCACCGGTTCAGTGTCGTTGCAGGTCAATGGGCCGGTAAAGGATCCGGTAATTTCCGGTCGAATCACCGCCACCAGCGGCACCTTAAACTTCCGCAACGATCGTTACGAAATCACGCGCGCGTTGATGGACCTGCCGCCGCAACGAGGCGCCGATCCCATTATCAACATTCAGGGCGAGTCGCAGATTCGCGGCTATCGCGTAACCGTTGGTCTTAACGGGCCGCTTTCCCAACCGCAGGCCATCGTTGGTTCCGAACCGGCGTTACCACAGGCGGATGTCGTTTCGCTGATCACGACGGGTCAGCTTTCCAGCGGCGACACCAGCACCTCCATCCTTTCGCAATCGGGACTGGGAACCGCGACCAGCTTGTTGACTGACGCGCTGATCAATGCGCCCGCGCAACGCGCAACCAGTCGCATCTTTGGCTTAAGCCGTTTCGAGATCAATCCGGTGATCGGCAACAGCGGCTCGACTCCGGCTGCTCGCCTGACGGTAGGAAAGAGAATCAACAAAGACCTGTCGGTGACCTATTCGACGAACGTTACTTCCGATCCCAATCAGATATTAGCCGTCGAATATCGCCTCTCGGACCGTCTGTTTTTCATTGCGCAGTATGAACAAGCATCTACACGAAAGCTGACTGCGCGCAACAACAACTTTAGTTTCGAGATTAGATTCAGGCGGCGGTTTTAGGGATGGGCCTGTCAAAAAAGCCGATTCAAGTTGGGAAACCTCAGGGTTGGGAAGGGCGGCTTGCCCCCGCCAACATTGAGCGGCATTCAACGAGCCGGGGTAAACCACCCTTCCTAACCTGCAAAGCTGGGAATGTTGGAAGCTGCAGGCAAAATGCACCCCGCCGAAACGGGATTGGTTTCGCAGCGCTGTTGTTGATTGCGATATTGCTTGTCAGTTCTATCAATGCAAGTGCTAGATCAATTCTGGACGAATACGAAGGACGGGCGATCACCTCGATTGAGATCACCTTTGAAGGCTCGCCTTCCGACCCGGCGGCTGAAGCCGAATTCCTTTCAATCATCAAAATCCTTCCGAACACGCAGTTTTCAGCCGTGGCTGTGCGTGATTCGCTCCAGGCTTTGTTCGATTCGGAAAGAGTCGCAAACGCGCGCGTGGTAGTGTTCGACGCGGGGGCAAGCAACAGCGGACCGATCCGCGTCCGTTTCGTGATACAGCGTCAAGTGCAGATTGGCGACGTCAAATTTGAAATTGCAACGGCCATGGGCGTGCCGATCACACAGGATGAATTGCGCGCACGCCTAAATCTCAGTCAACCAGGCACGCGTCTTTCGAAACAGATTGTCAGTCGCAACGCCGACGAGCTTCAGGCCTATTTACGCGATCGCGGCTATTTCAACGCTACAGTTGAAGCGGCAGAAGAATTGGATACTGCGGGAACGCGCGCGACAGTTACCTATCGCATTGTGCCCGGTGAGCAGGCTAAGGTCGCTGCTTTCAACATCGATATCAAAGGCTTTGATGCAACGGCGGTTAAGCCAACACTGGTCCTGCAACCCGGCGCTGCTTTCACGCGCGACGCGCTGGGACAGGATGTGACGAAAATTCGCCAGGCGATGATTAATCGAGAGTACCTGGCGCCAATACTCGACGATGCGCGCGTCGAACGCGACACTGATAAGAACCAGATCACGATCAGCATTAAGGGCGCGGTTGGTCCAAAGGTCACCGTCATCGTGCCGGATTATCCGATGAGCGAGAAAGCGGCGCGCGATCTGCTGCCGGTGAAACGCGAAGGCAACATCGATCAGTCGGCGATTGTCGAAGGCGCGCGCCGCATCAGAAACAAACTTCAAGAGCAGGGGTATTTCTTTACGGAAGTAACTCCAGTTTGCACTGTCACACCGGCCGTTCCAGAGTTAGGGGTCAATGGCGCTGCTGAAACCTGCGAGACGCTGAATCCCGAGGCACTCAGCGGGCACATTCTGGAGATACGTTACGACATCGAGCGCGGACGCCGCTTCAAACTCACGGACATTCGCATCACCGGCACCAACAAACTCACTTACCAGGACATCGCGGCTGATCTCAGAACGCAGAAAGCGAGCGCGCTGGGCTTGATTCCATTTGTGGGATACGGTCGCGGCTACACCAGTCTGACGCTTTTAGAGCAGGACCGGCGCACTGTGGAAGCCTACATGCGCGATCTTGGCTATCGTCACGCTCATGCGGACGTGCTGCAGGGCGTTTCTCTTAACGGTGACAACCTGATCATCACATTCCAGGTCAATGAAGGAGCGCTAACGCGCATCGCAGGCGTCGAAGTTCGCGGCAACAAGATTTATACCGATCAGCGACTGCTGGATGAATTGAGAATCGTCACTGGCTCGCCTTACTCGCGCACGCAAGCGAGGTCAGATGGCGATCGGCTACTGGCGCTCTACGCGCGTGAAGGTTATGTCAACGCGCAGATGGAATATTCCATCGTCGAACTGCCCTTAAAGGATGGTGACGAACAAGTGCGGCTGGTTTATTCGATCATGAACGAGGGTGATAAGGTCTACGTCAACCGGATCATTGTTAATGGCGTAACCGGCGACGCCAAAACGCAACGCACCAAGCGAGATGCCATCGCGCGCGTGATACCGCTCTATGAGGGAGACGTTCTGCGCGCCGATCTTATCGCCGAAAGCGAACGGGAGTTGTATCTGACCGACGCGTACCGGCAGGTGATCATTCGCACTGAACCAGCCGGTGAAACTGTGTCTGGATTCAAACGCCGCGACGTGATCATCGACGTGGAAGAAAAGAAACCGCGCGTGATGGATTATGGTGGCGGCTTTTCGAGCGACACGGGCCCGCTCGGCCTGCTGGAAATCAGCAACGTAAATTTGATGAACAAGCTGCGCCAGGGAGCAATACGCCTGCGGGTCAGCAGCCAGCAACAGCGGCTTAGGTTTGAGTATCTCGATCCACGTTTCGCGCGCTACGGACAAAAACATTTTGCGCCGCTCGCGATTTCAGTTGAGTATCAGCGCGATTCCACGGTGACGCGATTTTTCCGTTCCGCAATTGACCGCGGGACTATGGGCATCGTGCAACGGCTCGATGCAAAAGGAAATCCGCTTGATGAGTTTGGCGTCAAGGTCAAGCAACCGACAATCAATCGTTTCACAGCAACGATCGAAACCCAGCGTGTGCTTAGTCAGAAAACGCGCTCGATTGTTTTTGCTCGCTATAGTTATGAAGACGTTCGGCTCTTCAATATTCAGAGCCTGCTGGTTAAGCCAATCCTGCAACCTGATCGCGCGGTCCGCCTGTCTCGCTTTGGCGCTTCGTTTGTGCGTGACACGCGCGAAAGATGCGAGCGGGGCTTGTTGGGAACCGTTCGCAATCCGGATGAGGAAACAGGGGCGCCCGGCGAAATCTGCCGCTACAATCAGTTGGACGCAACCCGCGGCAGTTTCTTTAACGTTGATTACGCCATCGCACTGAGACAACTGGGTGGCAGTCTTTCCTTTGGCCGCCTGCAGGCCACTTATCGCACTTATTACAAGGTCAATGCTTTTCGCGGAACTGTATTCGCCGGCAACGCAACACTCGGCCTGGCAAATCTTTTCAATCCGCGCGATCGCGACGGCAATGGTCGCATAGATGAAATCGATTTGACGCTGCCCATCAGCGAAAGATTTTTTTCCGGCGGTTCGACAACGTTGCGTGGATTTGGTTTTGAGGAAGCCGGTCCGCGCCAGGTAATTCTTCCTCAAGGCCCATTCCTCGATCAAAACAAGAAGCAAGTGTTTCTCAATCCGTTTACCGTTCCGGTAGGTGGCAACGCGCTCGCGATTATCAATCTGGAAGCGCGCATACCAATTACAAGAGCGTTGCAGGCGGTTCCTTTTTACGATGGCGGCAACGTTTTCCGGCGCATCGGCGATTTGTTTCATAAGCATGACAACTCGCTCCCGCCGGCGGACCTGCTGGCTGCCATCGCGGCGGCGAACTTGCGCGCACATTGGAGCAACACAGTTGGACTCGGCTTTAGAATTCAAACCCCATTGGGCGGGGCGCTGGCGATCGATTATGGCTATTTACTAAACCCGCCGGAGTTCTTAATTCCGCAGCGTGGGCCCAGCGGCTTGGCCGATGATTTCACCGGCACGCCGGCAATCTATCGTTTGAAGCGAACGCAGATTCACTTCAGATTTACGCAGACGTTCTAGGGGGTGTGAGCAGTGAGCGGTGAGCAGTGAGCCGTGTGAAGGAGGCGAGCGAAGTGAAGAGGATTCAGCAGATGACCAATAGAAAGTCCGGCAGTCGGAAGAATTTATTTCGACTGCTCACTGCTCACCGCTCACTGCTCACTGCCTTGGTGCTGCTCACTGCTCACTGCTCACTGCTCACTAACGCGGCGCACGCCCAGCAAGTGGTCGACAAAATGGTGGCCACGGTTAACGCGTCCGGCCAAACGCGCTGCCAGGTTTGCTTGATCACTTATTCCGATCTGCTGTGGCAGTTGGCACTGCAACCTGACACAGTGCTGGCAAATCCTTCGTCAGACGAATTGAATCGCACGCTCAACTTGATCATCGATCAGCGACTGATTCTTCAGGAGGCGGAGAAACTTCCTTCGATTGCGCCGACGAGCGACGAGATAACGGCGGCGCGGGACGAATTGGTGAAGGCTTTTCCTTCGCAGGCGGAGTTTCAAGCACGATTGCAGCGCGTGGGCTTAACTGCGGAGAAACTGAATGAGATCATCGATCAGCGCGTGAAGATTGAGAAATATCTGGACTTTCGTTTCCGCAACTTCGTCGTCATTACGCAAAAGGAAATCGCGGACTACTACCTAGACGTTTATGTACCGCGATTGCGCAGCCGCACGCCGGGCCAGATAGTGCCAACACTGGAACAAGCAAGCCCGGGCATAGAAAAAACCCTGACCGAAGCAAAGATCGAAACCGACACAGACGCTTTTCTCGACAACGCCCGCGAACGCGCCGAGATCGTGATGCTGAGTCCCGTATAGAGTTTTTCTTTGCTCATCCAGGATCCGCGTCTACTCGCCAAATATCTGACTCAACTGTAGTTTTCTGTTCGCGCTCACGCCGCGTTTCTTCATTGCAAGAAAACCGTAATCTACTAGCAATCTCTTCTGGTCCAACCTCAAGAATTTCTCAACCGCGCTAGCTATCCTGTACGCGTTGCAATAGGAAAACGCGTCAATGATTAATAGCGAGTAAAGGAGGAATTCCAATGAAATCGTTTCGGCGCGGCGTGCGCGCGCATGCAAAGCTTTTGTTCATTGCGAGTATCGCAATTGTTTCACTGCTCCTGCTAATGGCTGCGAGAAATACGGCGGCCGTGGGGGGCACGGCTTTCGGCCCGCCGACTAAGGTGACGCCGGAGCTGGGCTATGGTTATGAGCCAACGGTGGTCGTGGATCGTTTCGGGAATATTTTCTCCACGGCACACAAAGAGAACTGGCAACTCGTTTTGGCCCCTGACATAAACTCGCCCACTTACACGCGCAGCATGTCGTGGGCTTGGGTGTCAACAGATGGCGGGCATACCTTTGATAACATTCCTGGCCTCACTTCTCTTTCTTTAGAACAACACGAGTTTGGTGATGAAGGTGATATGGCGTTTGACGATGCCGGCCATCTCTACTTCGTTGATACAAACGTTGCGGATGACACGATCACTCGCTGGAGTGTTGTTGGTTCGGGCCTGCAAAATATCACGCTCGACTTCACTCGTCCTGTGGTTCCTTCTGCGCAGGCAGTTGATGATCGCCCGTGGGTCACAGCGCATGGCAACGGTAGTGTTTTCTATTTGGGCAATGAAGGGGACAAGGTGACTTATCCACTCGGTCAAGGCACTGGCCAGCGGCTTCGGGCCGGGCCGCTACACTGTCTACCCATCTTACGACGGCGGACAAACGTTCGACAGTTTGGGCTACACGTTGAATGATTCGGGCTGGTGCCGGCCTGCGTCTGATCACGCTTCCGGTTCGCCATACGTTTATGTTGTCTGCGGCAACGATGGTGGATCGAACGATGTGTTCACGCCGAACAATCCGAAGGGCACCTTGTATGCATACGTCTCCGCGAATGATGGACATAGTTTCGAGCGATACGTCGTAGGTAGCTACAACTCAACCGACAGCACAATGAGTTGGCCGACAGTTTCCGTGTCGCCCGATGGTTCGATCTGGGCACTCTACGTGGATGCCCTGACGGTAACAAATTGCGGCACTGACATAACCGGCCTTACGACTTGTGACCCGGTAACAAATCGGCTGACGCTCTATCACTCGACGGATCACGGGAAGTCGTGGAAAGGACAAGACATCACGCCGGGGCGAGGACGTTATGAGTATGCCTGGTTGGCCGTCTCTCCTGATGGCAAGAAGCTGGGTGTCGGAGTCTATTATCGTCCTAACGATACTTCAGCGTGGCGTGTCTATGGTTCGGTTTTTAAACCAGGACAGAAGCCAGTGCTGACTTCGCTTGACGAATTCAATCCCGTGGCGCCGGCTTCGGCGAGCGCGCCTCCGGGCGATTACATGAACAGTTACTTCAATCCAGATGGAACGCTGAATGTAATCTGGACACGTCGCGAACTTTCGGCGGGGACAACGATTCTCCGCAGTATTTATTTTGCGCGTTCGTTGTAGGCAGCGAGGCGTTTGGTACTGATGCCGTTTGAAGTCAACGCCTTTCTCATTAGCACCGTGGCTTTAGTCCGGTGATTAGTGCTTCGGCTCGGCGGCGAAACCGTTTAAACGGCTTTCGGTTGTGGGAGGCACTCAGGGTCACCGCGCTAAAACGACGGTGCCGATGAAAAATGAGAAAGGCTGTATCAGTACCGAGGTTCATTAACTAGTCTAATTCTGCATATTAGTCGGACGACATCAGGCGGGGCGGCGCAAGTATGAACGAAGCTGCGGTGGCGTGGCTTTGCGCATCAACGCCGCCTTTGCTTTCCATTCCATGGTGCGACTCAACTCGACGAGAAAGCGCGGCTCGCCGGCTTCCAGGACAGTGATCGGTTCACCGTTGCGATAGAGAATGCGATTTGAAGTGTGGGCGGTGATGCGTCCACCGGGCGTAATGATGCCGACAAGATTCAGTGGGTCGGCGGCGCTGATCGAGATCAAACTCTCCTGTGTTGCATCCGTTGAAAGTGGCAGCCCGATCGCAAGCGAAGACTCTTGAATCTGGCCCGGCGATCGGAAACCAAAATCCATTGCTCCCGTGCCGGCACGACGGATCGCTCGCAGCATTCCCACGGCTTCAGGTAATGCAAACTGTTCACCGGAAATACCAGCAACGAAACGGCCACCGCGGATTTCGCCGCGCGCCTCGAGCCGGTGGTACATACGCAGGAGCGCGCGCCAGGGAAGACTGATTCCTTCGCGTTCCAGCAACCGCTTGAAGACGACGCCGTAGCGTTTGAGCAGAATGCGCGCGATCTCTTCGACAGTTTCCGGATCTCCATTCCCGGATGGAACAGGCAGGGATGCCTGTCCTACTCGGTTCAATATGGACCATCTTCCGGCGCTCGACATTTCATACACCGGCTGACGATGTTTGCGTTTGGCAGCCGCTTGCGTCTTGCGGCTTCCCGGCGTTAACAGCGCGCGCAATCCCGCAAAGCTGTCGGAAACGACCAAGCCGTTGGCGACCAGTTCGGCTAACGATTCTTCGACCTGCGCGCGCAGCAGTCGTGTACTTTCGACAATGTCCGTAAAGAACGAAGCGCCG
>DATNOG010000056.1:0-20356 GCA_035601415.1 Pyrinomonadaceae bacterium
TAATCTTTCGATAGAAGTCCCCGCAGCGGTTCGGCAGGTGGAAAGTAAGGATCGCCGTAATAGAAATCTCGATCGGCAAACGCAAGGTTCATTGCCTGATAGATGGTGTTGATGTAGCGCGCGCTGTTGTAGCCCATGCCCTTGAGATCGAAGTTCTCCAGAATGTTCAATGCCTGAAGCATCGCCGGTCCCTGCGTCCATTGTGACAGTTTGTAAACTTCAATCCCTTTGTAGGTCGTCTTGACCGGTTCCTCAATTCGCACTTTCCAGTTGGCGAGATCTGCCGTGGTAATCAGTCCGCCTTCTTCCTGCACGCCACGCGCCAGCTCACGGGCGATGTCTCCTTTATAGAAGCGATCATAGGCTGCGTAGATCGCTTCCTTTCTATTTTTGCCCGCGGCGAGCGCCTGTTGCTCGGCTTCCGCGAGCTTCCGCAATGTCGCTGCCAGATCCGGTTGGCGAAAAATTTGTCCCGCTTCCGGCGCTTCGCGTTTTTGGCCCAGACGCGGCAGTAACAGTGCGCGTGAGTAACGCCATTGCTTCAGCCATTTCTTTTCGCGCTCAATTGTGTTTACGAGTTGCGCCTCGATCGGATAGCCGTCGGCCATCTGAATCGAAGGCTCAAGCACATCCTTCAAACTGAGCTTGCCATACTCAGCCAACATGACAAGGATTCCGCCCGGTGTACCCGGCGTGACCGCGGCGAGTGGACCATACTCGGGCGGATACTTCATGCCTTTCGACTTATAGAATTCTGCGGTGGCACCCGTCGGCGCGACGCCCAGTGCGTTGATGCCGATTACTTTTCCTGTGTGCGGATTGTAGATGAGCGCTTGCGTCTCACCACCCCAGGACAGCGTGTCCCACATCGTTGAGGTGGCAGCGATCATCGCACAGGCAGCGTCAACGGCGTTGCCACCCTTCTGAAAGATCATCGCGCCGGCGGTGGCTGCCAGTGGCTTACCCGTAATCGCCATCCAGTGACGGCCGTGGAGCGGCGGTTTTTGAGTTCTTTGCGCATTGAGTCGCAACGGAAATGCAACCGAGATCATCGTGCAAAGAAAAAGGCTAAGGAGTGATTGTGTTTTCTTTAATGGCATTTCTTTCCTGTCCCTGCAGATTGGCTCTAAGATAGATCAGGCAGTAAGCAAAACAGAAGGCAGAAAAAAGCAATAGCCTCCTGCCTTCTGCCTTCTGCCTTCTGTCTTTTCGTTTGTTCAGCCGGCCGCCGCCATATCGGCTTCGCTGATGTCGAAATTAGCGGAAACCTTTTGCACATCATCGTGATCTTCGAGCGCTTCCATTAACTTCAGCATCTGCTTGGCTTCACTGCCCTCGAGCTTTTTGTATTCCTTGGGGACCATTTCGACTTCAGCCACTTGCGGCTTAACACCGGCCTTCTTCACGGCTTCAAGCACGCCCTCAAAGTCGCCGGGCGCCGTAATAATCTCAAAGTTCTCTTCATCGTCACGCAAATCTTCGGCGCCGGCATCGGTGACGATCTCAAAAAGTTCCTCTTCCGACTTCGCGCTCTTGGGAACGACGATGTAACCCTTCTTCTCAAACATCCAGGCAACCGCGCCGGCGGCGGCAAGGTTGCCGCCATTCTTGGAAAACGCGTGGCGAATCTCGGCGACGGTGCGATTGCGATTGTCGGTCATGGATTCAATCAACAGGGCCACGCCGCCTGGTCCATAACCTTCGTAAGTGATCTCTTCGTAGTTAACCCCTTCTTCTTCGTCAGTGCCGCGACGAACGGCGCGCTCGATGGTGTCGTTGGGCATGTTGCCGGCCTTGGCGTCGAGGATAGCCTTGCGCAAACGCGCGTTGCCCTCCGGATCACCGCCGCCCGAGCGCGCAGCGACAGTTATTTCCTTGATGAACTTTGTAAAAAGCTTGCCGCGCTTGGCATCGAGCGCGCCTTTCTTGTGCTTAATACTATGCCACTTCGAATGTCCGGACATTTGGCTTCGAGTCCTTACTTAGATTCAGTACTGTAGGTTTGCAGGCCGGAAATATATCACAGAAATTAGCGGCCGCGGATTAACGCGGATAATAAAGAATCTGAATATCAGACAGGCAATATACCTGCTTTTCTTTCGGATGCTTTTCTACCCATATCCGCACATATCCGCGTTAATCCGCGGCCAATAACTTCTTGTCACTTAAGTTGTTCGTATTCCTTCTTCGCTTGGACCAGCACCGGCAAATCTGCGTCAGCATCTTTCCACGCAGCGAAGAAATTTTGATACTCGGTGCGGCTTTTCGATGTATCACCCGTGAGTGCCGCGGCCCGCGCCAGACCGAGATGCGCCAGCGTATACAAAGGGGAAAAAAGTTCGACAGTGCGATGATCCAGGATCTTTTGATACTCCCCAGCCGCTTCTCTTCCGGAGCGCTTGCCCATATAAGCTTGCGCGCGAATATAACTGATCCAGAATCCCGACAAGGCGCCCAATTCAAAGCGGCTGGCAGGCTGCAAAAGCTCAATCGCCTCTGCGTACTTGCCGCGGTCGTTTGCAATCGCGGCGCGAATCATCGGATTGACGATCCTGATATTTATCGACTCCTGCGGAAACCGTTTCAGTAATTCATCAGCCAGCGATTGTGCCTGCGCCGTATCTCCACATAAAGCAAAGTCGATAGCAGCGACGCCGAGATCGACTCTGCCGCGGGAGAGACTGATGGCATGCGTGGCCATCTGCTTCGATTCAGCGCAATGGCCCAGCACGGCATGCGCAAAAGCCAGATTAGCCTCGTTTTGGCTGGCATTCTCCTTACGGTCCTGACTCAACATCAGATCAGTCGAATGACGTACGAAGTCCTGGGCCTTTCGCCACTGGCCCCGGCTTACGGCAGTGCCCGCCTGAAGATCAAAGAAATTAGAGTCTGTTGGCTTGCTGGCAAACCAATCCAGGTCCTTCTTCATCGTTTCTTCATCACCGCGCAGAAACGCGAGCTCGTATCGATAGAAGTGATAAACAGATCCAGGGTTTTGACCCAGGGCTTGTTCGAGCGTTTCCCTCGCTTCGTCCAGACGGCCCAGCCTCATGAAAGCCTCTATTAGATTGGCCTGAGCCTGCGCGTTGGTGGGACTCAATCGAACGGCCTCGCGCGCTTCCTTCAAGGAATCTTCATATTGGCCGTCAAAGTTGTAGTTCACTGCCAGGTTGTTGTGTGGGATGAAGTCGTTTGGATAAGTTTGCGCCCAGGCTTTGAGCACATTAACTGCTTCCTCGCGGTTTCCAGTCACGTAACTGTGGTACTTTTCTGCGATATAAAACTTCTCGCGCTCGCTCACGCGATCTCGCAAGTCATAAGCCTTCTGCGTGTATTCCATGGCGAGCTCCGTCTCGCCCCCGTTGTTGTAGCCAACTGCCAGGCGGGCGTAGGCAAGCGCAAAGTTTGGATCAACTTCGATGGCGCGTTTGTAAAAAGGTAACGCTTCTCGTTCCTGGCCCTTTTGACGCAAGTCATTCCCTTGAGAAAAAGCCTTGAGAGCTTCCAGTGAAGAAGTAGTAGCTTGCTCAATTGGCGCATCAAACTTTTTAATCGAGCCCAATGATTCGCCAAGCTTTTCACGAAGGTGCGAGGCCACCTGTCCCAGCGTGGTAAGTACATGCTCTTTGCTTTCCGCTTCCCCTTGTTCGCGCGCAATGACATCGCCGCTCTGCACGTTTATCGCTTCCAGCGTGATCACATAGTGACTGCCAAGACTGGAAATAGATCCCGCAAGCATCGCCTTCAGGCCCTGGCGCTGCCCAATCTCCCGGGCCACGTCTCGCGTCACGCGGTCGTCGGGTGAGCGCCCCATGAAACGCAGCGCTTCCCTTACTCTGTCGTCCGGATAGATATTTAGAAAAGGAGACTGTCCCAGTTGTACCGCGAGAGCTTGTTTCAGGGTTCCATCAAAAACCGGCTCGCCGGTCGTGTTCACAAAATCAGCCAGCAGCACGGTGTCTTTGTCGGTGAGCGCTTGCGCGTGACGAAAATAGAAAAAGACGCCCGCGCCGACCACAAGCACAAACAACGCGGCGATGATGCCCGCGCCCGTCTTGTGTCGTTTGATTTCGCTGACGATGTACTCCGCGCTGGACGGCATATGTGCTGCCGTAGCTTCAGAGGTTGCGGGAACACCGCCAGACGCCGTCGGAACGCCGGCGGCCGCGCTGAGTGTCGACCTGCTGATAGAGTCAGGTGAAACGGACCGTTCAAGTTCAGCTTCAAATTCAATCTTCTGTTTCAGCCGGCGCAGATCCGTCAACAACTCTTTGATCGTCTGATAGCGTTCGTCTCTGTCTTTGCGCAGCGCCTTAGTGATGATCCAATCGAGTTCGGGCGGAACGTTGGGAGCGAAGCGCGCGAGTGGCGGCGCTTCCTTTTGCGTGATTGAAACCAGCACATCGGTCGAAGTCTCTCCTTCAAACGGCGTCCGACCGGCCACCATCTCGTACAGCACCACCCCGAGACTCCAGATGTCGCTGCGCGCATCGACCGGTTTGCCGCGCGCCTGTTCCGGCGACATGTAATGTGACGTGCCCATCACTACGCCGGCATCGGTATGCACCAGAACTCGCGTCGATGCTTCGCCGTCTGACGAGCTGCGATCGATTGAGGTTTCGGTGAGTTTTGCCAAGCCAAAGTCGAGCACCTTAACGTAGCCGTTACGGCGGATCATTATGTTGTCGGGCTTGATGTCGCGATGAATGATGCCTGCTGCGTGCGCCTCTTCCAGGGCGCTGGCCACTTGCACAGCGATATCGAGAATTTCAGCAACGTCCATTGGCGTGCCCGAAACTTTTCGCCGCAGGGTAGTGCCGTCAATGTATTCGGTGGCGATGAAGTGTCTTTCCCCGTCGCTGCCTACTTCATGAATGGTGAGAATGTTGGGATGGTTAAGTGCCGAGGCGGCGCACGCTTCCTGTTCAAAACGATGGAGACGGTCCCGGTTGGTCGTGTACTCTTCGCCTAAAATCTTCAGTGCGACTTTTCGTCCGAGCCTGGTATCTTCGGCCAAATACACCACGCCCATCCCGCCAGCGCCGAGCTTTTCCAGAATCCGGTAATGGGAGATTTTCTCGTTTTCCATTTTGCAGTGACTGGATTGCCTAAAGAAATCTTAACTAATTTAACGGGCACGGACTGGAGTTGGTTTCAATATTCGCCCGCTTCAATTCAAGCTGTCAACGTGCCTTTTGCGCAATGACATTGTTCAGGATTTCAGGCTTGCCTTCAGTCACCGTCACTCGTTTAGTTTTGGAAGTATGTCCGGCAGTGATTTCGACTGCGCTCCGAGAAACACGCAGCGCCTTTGCCAGCACAGCGATGAGTTCTCGATTGGCGGCGCCATCAACTGGTGCAGCGGCAAGCCGCACGCGCAAGGCGCCGTTGTGTTCGCCGGCAATCTCACTGCGCGAAGCGCGCGGCACAACGTAAACCTGGAACGTCAAGCATCCATCCTTTTCGGAATAATTGATCATGTTCAGCAGGCGCATGCCCACGTTCAGTTAACTTCACGCAAAAAATATGAGTTGCCAACCGCGTAGAAGTGTTCCCGCGACCGCGGCCTGCAGCAGCCACACAATTACAAACGCGACTATTGGCGAGATATCGAAAACTCCAACCGGGGGCACCATGCGGCGCAGTGGACCAAGCAATGGCTCGGTTGCATTTACCAGGAAACGCATCAGGCGATTCGAGTAGCCAACCATTCCCCACGAAAGAATTATGCGAATAAAGATCAGCAGACTGTAGAGGCCCAGGAGGCCGTAAAGCACATAGCCCATCGTCGCAATAATGGAATGCGCGCCAAGACTGATCAGAATTCCCGCCAGCGTATTGGCTATACCGGAAATAAGCTGCAACGCAAACCAGCCGAGCAGGATTGCCGCAAGAATTGCTACCAGCGGCGCGTACTTTGGATCTACGGTCATGCGGGCGAGCGTGCGACGAACGGGAACAATCAGCGGATCCGTGAGCCGGCGAATCGTTATTGAACTCCAACCAAAAGGATTCAGATCGACCTGGTTCGCAATGAGGCGCAAGACTATTAAGACGACGATGACCGCAATCGCCGTGATTAAGGCCCAACTTATGAACCAATAAAGTCTGCTAAGGATCAGCATGAAACTCTAACTCCGTTCCCCAAAAAGAGCGGTGCCAACTCGAATCATGGTTGCGCCTTCTTCGATCGCTACTTCGAAATCGTGGCTCATGCCCATCGAGAGTTCACCTTTAGCAGAACCGAAATATCCCTGCGCTTGCAACTCGTCGCGCAGCGCGCGCAAGGTTTTGAAAAAGGATCGGCTACAATCCGGGTTCTCAAAGTAGGGCGGCAACGTCATCAATCCGATCAAATGGAGGCGCGAACACTGCTTTAAGGTCGACAGCAGAGTTGGCAGTTCTGCTGTTTCAATTCCCGCCTTAGTGACTTCTCCAGCAAGATCTATCTGCACCAGCACATCCAGGGATTGCCGGCCTTCTTCAGCGCACAGGCGATCGAGTCGTTCGGCTAACCCAGCCGAGTCAAGCGAGTGAATCACATCGAAAAGACTAATCGCGCGCCGCGCCTTGTTTGTTTGCAGATGGCCCACCAGATGCCAACGCGCAGCGGCACGTCCCAGTTCGCCAATCTTTACTTCGGCTTCCTGGACGCGATTCTCACCAAAGTCGCTTGCTCCCAAATCGATCGCGGCTTTCATTGTTTCAGCGGGGTGCGTTTTGGTGATCGCCACGAGCGTTATCTCTTTTGGCGAGCGACCGCAGGCCCGCGCGGTTGTTTCGATTCGGTTACGAACGTCCGCGAATCGGTCGCGTAGCGCTTGAAATGCATCTGGTTTCGGCGGCATTCACGTGGCAACACAATCGAAATGAAACTGTAAGAGCGTCGTGTCAGTTGTTGGCGAGTCCTACATTATCAGATCAATTACGCTGTCGCACCCGGTCGTAAGTGTACAAACGCGGCCGCAAGGCACCCGAAAACTAGCAATGGCTCAAAATTCACGCGGGAGGTGAGCGCGTGGCACATTGATTGTAGTGAAACCGGGAAACCGCAGCGCTCCCCGCTGACGCAACAGCTATTCATTAGGAGGAGGTTTATGAACCATTCAAAAGGCAAGCTCAACGTTCTTTCGATCACAGTAATGGTTTTGTTATTAGGGCTGGCAATTCCAGCAACGTCACTCGCGCAAGGACGTGGACATAGCAGAGCCCGTGGCCGCGGCATTGGAATTTTGTCGTTGCATGACCGCAAGTGCGCCAAGTTTGTAAACTGTCATGACGCAAGCGAAGGTCGCTTGGATGGACGCGGACCGCGCAGCGATAGAGTCGGAAACATCATTCTGCGCAACCGCATTCGCCATCAAAATCGGCGGTTCGATGACAATGACAACTTCGTTTTGCGTAACTTGAGGCGTAACCGGAATCGCAATTTCGATAACGACGAGTTCATCCGCAACCGGAGATTCATGGACCGGGATCGCGTTTTCGATAACGGTGGCGACCACCGGGGGCAAGGCCACGGCAAGCATAATTAAGGAATCCGCTAACAGCGGTAATTCGCCTGTCAGTTTCACAAGAAGGCGTTGCGGAGCAACTTAACGTTTCTTGACACACTCCAGGCCCATTCGCATAATGAATTCCTATTGCGGATGTGGCGGAACTGGCAGACGCGCAGGTCTCAGAAGCCTGTGATGGTGACATCGTGGAGGTTCAAGTCCTCTCATCCGCACCAAGTTTGAATGCAGGGAAGCGAGTCCAGGCGGGCTCGCTTTTCTTTTTGGAACCCTCCGCAAGCCCTCGCGTTAACTAAAAGATGTCACATCCGTGACGGTCACGGTGTCCTATTAGTAACGACACTGAAGCCCGATCGTGCTACAGGGGTGACCGATGAAGGCCGAACACGCTGATTCAATTCAATCGCCGGAAGGCAATGCCCTCCAGGCAAGTGCGCCGCAGCCACTCAAGATCACCGAGCGTCCCGCTCGTAACCGCGTGCAGCATCTGGCTGATTTGGCTCATACACTCTTGCGAGAAGCTGAAACGCTGGCCTCCGACAAAGCATTTACCGAAGAATCGAACAAGTTGCGCTCGCTGAACATCGCGGAAGGCGTCGACTTTTACGATGAGGTCATGCGCTTTGAGGTTAACCTCATAAAGCTCGCGCTGGAGCGTAGCGGACGAAACCAGGCCGCGGCGGCCAGGCTACTGCACATCAAGCCGACCACGCTGAACTTCAAGATCAAACTTTACGGAATCGAATACTGAAAAGCGCGTAAATCGTAAATCGTGAATCGTAAATAGAGGAAGCTTGGCTGAGAGCGCTGAGTTGGGGGGCGCGGAGCGAACTTATTAGCACCGCGGCTTTAGCCCGGTGATAGCAAACTGGAATTGACAAGGAACCGCTTCTAACGGTTTTTGTTGGCAGTGGATCAGGAGAAACCGTTCGAAACGGTTTAAGGAATCATTCTGTAGAACTTGACCACCGGGCTAAAGCCACGGTGCTAATGAGATCGCATCGCGTTCCCGCCGCCCGCAGTTCCAACAAAGAGTCGATAGCAACCCAACCGACCGGCTACCGAAAACGATTCACGATTCACGATTCACGATTTACGTGCTTCTAGTTGACTGCCTGCGAGGAGTTGTCTGCCGAAGGCTCGCGCCCATCCGAAACAGTTAACTGCTGTTCGTCGAAGAGAGTTGAATTGATCAACATCTGCACCCAATACTGGCCCGCCGCCGGAAACGTAACATTGACAAAGAAACTGATGTTGTCGGCAAAGCCGCCCGGCGTTATCTCAAAGCTGGTTGGTTGCGAGACGACGATTGGATGCTGTCGATCGGGCGTAAGAATTCTGACTTCGGAAAGATGAGTTCCCTCTCCGCTCCAGTGATTGACTATTGCAAACTTGATCAGGGAAACCGGCAACTGCTGCACCATGATGTTTTGGAAAACGCCCATAAAGGAAAGCTTGTTGCCGACTTCCAGTCGCACGTCATCGCAAAAAAGCGTGTAAAGTAATTCGAGTTTTTGATCGTTTGTTTGTTTTGATGTCATTTTACTTTCCTGTCAGGAATTCAAGTTCGGTAGTCTCAGGGTTGGGAAGGGCGGATTAGCACCCCAGCGGGGCTGCCCCGCCGGGGACCCCGCCTTGCCCCCGCTCCGATTGAGTGGCCTTCGACGAGCGGGGGTAAACCACCCTTCCTAACCATGAGGTTATCGCCACGATTAGCTTAACATCTTCTTGAACGCTTCTTCATCGAGCACGGGAACTCCCAATGAAGTCGCCTTATCTAGTTTCGATCCGGCTTCTTCGCCGGCAACCACGAAGTCAGTCTTTTTGCTAACTGACGAACTGACGCGGCCACCGCGCGATTCGATGGCCACGCGCGCTTCATCACGCGTGAAGTTTGCCAGTGTGCCAGTTAGCACAAATATCTGTCCGGCGAATTTGTCGTCGGCCGGCCCGCTCACCTTTTCTATTTTCGTCCGCACACCAGCCGCTGCCAGTCGCTCGCAGAGCGCCTGGTTGCCTTCGTCGTCAAACCAGTCGCGCACGCTTTGCGCGACGGTCAAACCAATCTCAGGAACATCATCAAGCTCTGCAACTGTCGCCTTGCTCAACGCTTCGAGCGAACCAAACTGGCGCGCCAGCGTTGTCGCCGTGCGATCACCAACATGACGCAAGCCCAGCGCATAGACGAGATTTGCCAGGTCGCGCTGCTTGCTGGCTTCGATTTGCGCGAGCAGATTTGACGCTGACTTTTTGGCCATTCGTTCAAGGCCAGCCACATCTTCCAAAGTGAGAGTGTAAAGATCGCCGGCGTCGTGGACCTTTCCGCCCTCGACAAGTTGATGGACAAGTGACTCGCCTAATCCTTCAATGCGCATCGCTCGCCGCGAAGCAAAGTGCAACAACCGGCCTTCGAGTTGTGCCGGACAGTCGGCAGCCACGCAACGCGAAACCACTTCGCCTTCCGGTCGCGAGATCTCGCCGCCGCACACCGGACATTTCCTCGGCATGCGAAAAACTTTCTCTTCACCGGTGCGCTTCGGTTCGATGACTTTAAGCACTTTCGGAATTACGTCGCCGCCTTTTTCGATCAGCACCCAGTCACCGATACGTATTCCCAGGCGTTTCACTTCATCAGGGTTATGCAGCGTGGCACGCGACACCGTAGTGCCGGCCAAGGCGACCGGCTCGAGGTTCGCGACCGGCGTCAACGCTCCGGTCCGTCCCACCTGCACCACGATTGAAAGCACTTGCGTTGTCGCCTGGCGGGCAGCGTACTTGTAAGCAATGGCCCAGCGCGGCGCTTTGTTTGTAGTGCCAAACTCATCCTGTAACGCGGTTGAATTTACCTTCACCACCAGGCCATCAATCTCATAATCGAGATCGTCGCGTCTGGCTTCCATCTGGTTGGCAAACTCGATCACCTCATCAATCGACTTGCAAAGAACTCGCTCCGGATTCACACGCAGGCCGGCCTGCTCCATCCAATCGAGCGCTTCCCAGTGAGTGGCAAATGGTTTTCGATCGCCCGTAAGCAGATCATAAGCAAACATCTCCAGCCGCCGCGACGCGGTGATTTTAGGATCGAGTTGGCGAATGGTTCCCGCGGCCGCATTGCGCGGGTTGGCAAAGCGCGGCTCATCCTGGTCTTCACGCTCGGTATTGATGCGTTCAAAAACCCTTCGCGGAATGAACGCTTCGCCGCGGACTTCAACTTCAGTTCCGATTGGCTTTGCTTTTGAGGTTATTCTTAGTGGGATTGAACGAATGGTGCGCGCATTCGCCGTAACTTCTTCACCGGTGCGGCCGTCGCCGCGTGTAACCGCGCGCGCCAATACGTGATTTTCGTAGTGCAGCGCAATGGATAGACCGTCGATCTTGAGTTCCGCGACATAATCGACAGCCCGCCCGTCGGCGAGACGTTGGCAACGCGCATCGAAAGCGCGCAGCTCATCAAGGTTGTAGCTATTATCGAGCGACAACATGGGCCGACGATGGACTACCTTTTCAAAACCTTCTACCGGTCGTCCGCCCACGCGCTGCGTGGGACTATCGCTGGTAATTAATTCCGGGTGCTGCTGCTCAAGCTGCTGTAACCTTTCGAGCAGCGCATCGTATTCCCGGTCGGAGATTTCCGGATTATCATGAACGTAGTAGTACTCTTCGTGCCGACGAATTTCCTCGCGCAACTTTTCAAGTTGTTGTTCAACTGAAACGGCTTTGGCCACACTCAAATCCCCACTTGTCGAGCTTAGGAATGTTTTCCGCTCTGCGAAATGCTGGGACGGCTGCCGCTAACTTGTACAGCGCCACTCGCTTTGGTTTTCGTTTCGGCGAGCTTATTTATCACCCGGCCGATCATGCGAATGCTCTGAAGAAAATCGTCGAGGCGAATGTTTTCATCCGGCCCGTGCGGATTCGATCCCGCGTGGCTAATGCCAAACGATGCGACCGGCGTGGGCGGCGACGAAGCGCCGCAAACTGCGCCGACCGGCCCGCTCGCCGGGTCCATCGGGTAAACCAATGGCGCAACTCCATAAACTTCCGCTGCCGACCCTATCACCGCGCGCGCGACGGTGGATTGCGCGGAAGACTTCGCAAGCGGCGCGCTGGCGAGTTCGATAATCTCAATGTCTTTGAAACCGCGCTCGTCGAGATGCGCTCGTAACAGGTCGATGACGAGTTTTGGCGTCAGATCCGGCACCAAGCGAAAATCCAGCCGCGCCACCGCCAGGCTGGGAAGAATGGTTTTCATTCCCGCTTCGGTGTGACCGGTCTGAATACCACAGATCGTACAGGTCGGTCCGAAGATGTGCTCCTTTACCAGCGCTGCGCCTTTCAACGAACGCACCCAACCGGCAATGCGAAACTCGTGCTTCAAACCCGCTTCATCAATTTCGATCACTTTGAGTGCTTCGGCATCCTCAGCGCTCACCGGTGCTATCTGCGACGAAAAGCCATCAATGGTGATCACGCCTTTTGGCGAAACGATCGTCGCCAGCGCCTGCACCAGTCGCCACGCCGGATTGGGGACAATCGCGCCCCACTTTGAATGCAAATCGGCACGCGCTCCATGCGCGCGCAACTCCACGAATTGAATGCCCTTGAAACCCAAACTGATAACCGGTCGCTCCTTTGTATCCTTGTAGCCCTCATCCCAAATGCAGCCTTCGGCAGCGAGCATCTCAGGATGTTCCGTCGCGAAACGATAAAGGCTGGGACTTCCCAACCCATCTTCCCCTTCCACAAAAAAGCGCAGCGACACCGGCAGCTTGCCAAAAGTTTTTTGATAGGCTTCAACGGCCGCAAGCCGCGCTACCAAATCGCCTTTGCTGTTTGCAGCGCCGCGCGCGTAAAGCCTGCCGTCGAGAATCGTCGCTGCAAATGGGCCAACCGACCATTCGCTCAAGTGCCCGACCGGCTGCACGTCGTAGTGGCCATAAAGAATATAACTCTGCGGGCCGCTGCCGCATTCACCGTAGATTATTGGATAGCCATTGCCGACTCGATGTGAACGCGTGCCGATCCCTACGCGCTGCATCATTTGCTCGACCGTCTCGGCAATGGCGCGCATGCCAGTGCCGCGCGCAGCTACCGAAGGCATGCGACAGAGCGTCTGTAAACGCTCAACAAAACCTTGCGCGTGCCGGTCAACGTATTTGTCGAAACGAGAGAACGTCATAAGTAATTAAACGAAGATTCACCACGGAGACACAGAGGCAGCACAGAGATTAATTGATATTCGGACTACCTAAGGCTTCCGCTTCGTAAAGAAGATAGCGTGGCTGTTCTGTCGACCGATCAAAACCTCCGCAAAGCAAACCCTTGGCGAATGCATCTTGAAACTCGGCCCTCACGCGCAACTGTTGCTGCCTGGCAACGCGCGCGTCTTGTTTACAAAGACTGGTCCAATCGGCAGGAATTTGAATCATACTAACCGCCGGCTCGGCTATTGATGACGCAGCGCCTTGCGCCAGCTTCATTACTCTTGCTGATTGCAGATGCCATTCGGCGAATAGCCGATCGCTGTCGATGCCTGGCGGCGGTGTGCTTTCAGGCATCGGACTGGCCGCGTAATCCGTGCCGTAGAAATTTGCGGCGTAACTGCGCACCGTCACGCCCAAGCGATTCAAATTAAAGTATGCGTTGCGCGCCTGCATTGGATCCCAGGTCCACTTAATAAAATTTCGTCCCTCATCTATGGCACGTTCGCGCTGGCTCCATTTCAACCGCGCCCCAACGCCTTTGTTTTGGAATTCGCGTGCGACAGCCATCATGTGTGAATAACCGAATATCGTATTCGCGTGAACTGCCGCCATCTGATGAACAAACCCAACCAACTGTTCAGCCACAAAAGCGCCCAGTGTCCAACCACCAGCCTGGCGCGAAACAATCAAATGACGACGAGGCGAGATTTCCAGCTCAGGCAATCCAAAAACCTCTCGCTGCAAGCGGATACAGCTATCGAATTCGTCGATGGTGGTGCATTCGCGGATTTGAATGCCGTCCATTACGCGGCGCTATCCCTTCACCTTTCCAGCCGGTAGTTGCAGCGAAGTGCGCAGCCCCCCTGTCTCGCGGTTTTGCAGAGTTACGACGCCTTTCATCATCTCTACCAGGCGGCGGCCTACGATTATGCCCAGCTCGTTAAGGTCGTTTCCGGCGCGCGGCGCTTCCTCGGGATCGAACACTCGCGACATGTCTTTTATGGCGACGCCTTCATCTTCGATTTGCACTTGCAATGTTGGTCCATCAAGCAACTCCGCGTAAGTGGTTACGCGTTGGCCTGAGCTGCTGCGACTCACCGCCCAGGAGAGAAATGTAAAAAGTATCTGTCGCAGGCGGCCTTGATCTGAAACGATCTTTGTCGCTTCCGGCGCCAGGTAGTATTCGAGTTGCACATCATTCTTCTGGGCCAAGCGGCCAACCGCAGCACACGTATCGCGCAAAGTGTCAGCCAGTGAAAACTCATGAACGAACAACTTTGCGGGCGTCAACTCGAGGCGCGACAAGTCTACCAACTGATTAAGACTGGCGAGCTGCTGCATTCCGGAATTCTGAATCTTCTGGCAAAAGCGCCGCTGCGCGTCAGTCAGCTTTTCCTGATCGAGCAGAATCTCGGCGAAGCCAAGTATCGAGGTCAGCGGCGTGCGCAGCTCGTGCGACATTCTGGCGAGGAACAAGGACCGGTAATGCGAGATATGGCGCAGCTCCCGATTCGCTTCTTCCAGCGCTACCGTCCGCTGTTGCAGTTGCTCGATCAATTGCGCCACGCGCTCGTCGTTAGACGGTCCGCCGTTGGGCTTATTCTCTTCCGTTGCAGTTTTCTCAGACATGACAGGATGGATCGTAGCCTCGAAGCTCTATTGCTCCGCGTCGTCGCGCACCTCAATTGTTTCGGTAAATGCAATATAAGACTGCACCAGACGGGTGTCAAAGGCTTGCTTCTTTTTTAACTAAATCGTGCGTTATCATGCTCTTTGCCTGATGGCGTCAGGCATTCTTAAAAAACGTCTTAGCGGCAGAAACGCATGAAGGGAACACTTAGCGATCAGCCTCTCGCGGAACTCATTCGCGAGATTTCTTCCAGGAATTTTTCCGGCACTTTGCGGCTGGAGCACGAGCGCGCCCAGGCCGCAATATATTTTGAAAGCGGCCGGCTGATCTTTGCTGCCTCCAACCTTCGCTCTCTTCGCCTTGAGGAATATTTGCGCAAGCTTGGGCTCGTTTCAGCGAAAGAGCTCGCCCCGCTTGGTAAAGATCTTTCGGATCTTGACATGGCATCAGCGCTCTGTACTGAAGGGTTGGTTGCGCGCCAACAAATCGATGAAATGCTCGGAATCCTGGTCGCCGATGTTTTGCGCGTCACCTTGTTATGGACGACCGGAGTCTGGGATTTTGACGAGCGGGCGCGGTTGGGCAATCCTGTCGAGATCGTATTGGATATCAACAATCTGCTCAGAGAAGCCGGACAAAGAATGCCGCTGAAGTTTGTTTCCTCGCGTTTCCGCAATCCCAATGAAACGATCTCACGGACTTCTGACGTCGCAATCGGCGGAAACAATTTGCTACCCAACGAGAGCTTTCTGCTGTCGCGTCTGGATACGCCCACAAAGTTGCAGGACCTGGTGGCGCTCAGCGGCTTGCGCGAGATCGATGCGCATCGCTTAATTTATGGATTGGCGCTAAGCGGGATGGCGAAGCGCGAGTATTGGCACCTGGCCTTTCGCGCCGATCCAATGCAAACCGCCAAACAGGAAGCCGCGGAGGCCGCGCCAACCAGCGCCAAAACTCTCGAAGCCGAGGCTGCCGCGGAAGCTGCAAATGAGCTTGCTGATCTGGACACATTCCTTGAACGACTCAGCAAAGCAAGCGACTACTACGAAGTTATCGGTCTAGCTCCCGAGGCCGACGCTAATGAAATCAAATTGGCCTACTATGCTCTGGCCCGGCGCTATCACCCCGATCGCTTTCACATACAATCCGGCACACCACAACACGCGCGCATTAGTTCAGCTTTCGCGCGAGTCACACAAGCTTACGAAGCGTTAACTGATGCAAATGCGCGTTCTGCTTACGATGCGGCACTGGAGCGTTCACGCCGTTTTTCCAGAGGCGCGCGCAAGCAGGCCAGCGTTTCCGGTTCCACCGAGGGATTTGAATTTGCGATGGGTGCGCCGGATGTTGAAACTGAAGAGGCTGGCCAATGTTTTCGCGAGGGCTTTGAAGCGCTGCAAGCGGGTCAGGTTCAGTTGGCCTTGACGCGACTGGCCACCGCGGCGCGACTGTCGCCTCGAGACGCGCGCTATCGGGCGCATTATGGACGCGCGCTCGCTGCCGGCGAGCAGACACGCCGTCTCGCAGAGAGCGAACTCCAGGCAGCAGTAAAACTGGAACCGTCCAACCCTATCTATCGCACGATGCTGGCGGAATTGTATTTTGATTTGAACTTTCACCGGCGCGCGCAAACTGAGTTGCAACGAGCGCTGGCCCTCGATCCAACAAATGCGAAAAGCCGCGCCCTGCTGCGCAAAATTGAGAAAGCCCGGAGAAGCAGTTAGGCGTCCTTTACTAGTGCAACTTGACGACCTTTGGATCTGTCCCATCGCACTCGTGTTAACTTAAAAGACTGGTGGATTCAAGTTTGAAGTGCAACCGGTATTAGGTCAACAACAATCGCACACCGAAGAATGATGCTGGCAACAAATCAGAAAGGCGCGCAATGCGGAACCGCGAGCGGTAGCGACCGGATGCTACGGTCGACGATGAAATACAGCATTCGCGCGGTTTCAACATTGAATGCTAACATCCGGTCGCTACCGCTCGCGGTTCTGCAATGGTTGCACTTCAAACTTGAATTCGCAACTAAACATTATGGCAACTGCTCATCTTGATACTGAACACGATCGGCTGGCCCGCGAGGCGTACTTGCAACTTGCGTCGGCCGCCGATCGGTTTGAGCGTTACGAGAACCCGCATGCCGTGCGCATCGCTGCGCTTGCCGATCGCGTCGCGCAATCTTTTCACCTGGCGCCACAGGATCGTAAGTCGCTGCGTACTGCGGCCCATATGCACGATCTTGGTGAAGTGGCGATGGAGCGTGAATACATTCGGCGCGAAGGCTCGTTGACCGAAGAAGAGCGCTTGGACCTGGCCCGTCATCCGGTGATTGGCGAGCAGGAAGCCGCGCGCGCCAGCGCCGATCGCGCGGTGCAATTGCTCGTCCGCTGGCATCATGAATGGTGGAACGGCTGCGGATATCCAGACGCGTTGAGACAAAATGAGATTCCGCTTGCCGCGCGCATACTGCGCGTCGCCGATTCATACGCCGCGCTTACCGACGCGCGCCCTTATCGACCGGCGCTCAGTGAAACAGAAGCGCGCCAGCAGATCATCGAGCGCGCCGCAATCGAATTTGATCCGGCAGTCGTGAGCGTTTTCCTTTCGCTTCCGCACATGGAAGAGTTGCGCTCGTTTGCGCGGCCGGCGGAGCCGCTAGTGTCAATCGCTGAAGGCGAAACGTTGTTTTCATCCTTCACCTGATTGGTTCTTTGTCTTCCCCTCTGGGAGAGGGTTGGGGAGAGGGCCTGAGCGCTCAACAACACCCTCTCCTTATTTCCTCTCCAGCTGGGAGGGAGAAAATTGGACTTGCGATTTTTAAGA
This sequence comes from Pyrinomonadaceae bacterium, assembly GCA_035601415.1. GTDB lineage: Bacteria > Acidobacteriota > Blastocatellia > Pyrinomonadales > Pyrinomonadaceae > PSRF01. The sequence continues at coordinate 17,175 of DATNOG010000056.1, forward strand.
ATTCCGGAAAATAAATAACCAATGACTCCTGCAACTTTTTCCAATGGCTGGCTTAATTTCGAACTGAGTGTCCTGCGTCGCTTGAAGTTCGCTTCAGTTGCCTTTCCCTTCACCGGCGAGCCGGAGCTGGGACTTCAACTAAAGCACTGGCAGGTACGCATCGCGGCAAATGATCTGATGACGTGGTCATTCATCAAGGCGACCGCGCTGTTGGAGAATAATACTTACCGGCTGAGTGATGAAGAACTTGAGACAGTCGTCGAGGACGCTTACGTGCCGCGCGATCGTTTCGACAATCCAGCGCTCTTGAACTGGTTCAATCAAACCGATGCCTGGTGGTTTGACACAGTGCGCTTCAACGCTGAACGGCTCGACGCTCCTTACAAACGCGCGCTGGCACTGACGCTAGGCATGATGGTCGGCGACTACGTGCTCTCATTTGACGAAACCAACCGTCACCTGCGCGAGCCCGCATCTTTGTCGCGCGTGTTTCGCCGGCTGGCTGAGCTGCTTCCTTACCCACACGACAATTCATTGCGCAGCAAAGCTTCCAATCAAGACGTGCGCGCTTTTCTTGCCGAACGCCGGCACAGCGATCTGATGTTTTTGCGTTTGCCGCCGCTGGAAGAATCTCATGCGAACCAACGCGCAACGGCTGCGTGGCGTGAAGAATGGCTACAAGGCGGCGACGATTTTTGGCAAGGCTTTGAGCAGCGTCGCGCGGGCAACTTAGGCGCGCGCGCGCAAAGCAAGCAGCAGTACCTTGGCTTCCTCGAGGATTTGCTGCAGACCGCCGCGCACATACCCGGCTGGGCCATCGCGCTGCTGGAAAACGGTTTCATCTCAACCGAAGAGCTGGTGGAAACCGTCAGCCGCGTGCGCAAAGTCGACGCTATTTATTCAAAAGATTTTTCAGATTTACTCGGCGTGCGCGCCGTCATCGTTACTTGTTAGAAGCCCTCTATTTAGAAACCCCTCTTGTCAAAGTAGGTCAACTAGTCTATTGTTTTTGGGATGGCTCCGGATGGTGCCGTCCCTCGTTGAATCCTTCCTCAATTAGGACTTTCCCAAGAAACATTCCTTCCTTTCTCGTAATTCAATGTCGAAACTTGCGCGCTGATATGCAGACATCTTCACCTCAGTGGATCCTTCGGCCTTCAGAGCTAAAGCCTAAACAGCTCCTGCTCTGTTGCCTGTGCCTTTTCATCCTGGCGCTGGGTGTTCGGCTGCTGGGGTGGCGGGATCGTGGGACGATAGCAATGGTCCATCATGGAGGCATGACGAGGTTTTTCTATCGACCGTTGGCTGAGCCTCTGATCAGAGGCGACATCAAAACTTTTCTGGCTGGTCCTAACTCGCCGAACGATGCAACTGTCATCGGGCATCCTCCGGGCTACCCGTTGTTATTTGCCCTCTTCTCAAGAACCCTCTCGACGCCTGAGACGCGGCTCCAGCTTTTCCAGCTCACGGTGGACTGCTTTGCAGTTGTCCTGGTTTTCCTGGTCGCGATCGAGTTTTTCCCAGCAGCACTTGGGTTTATGGCTGCCGCGCTCGTTGCTCTTGCTTCGAACGTGGCTTTTTATTCGCTTCTCTTGATTCCCGATGCCCTGATTGTCCCGCCGGTGCTTGCGGCGTTGCTTCTTTTGATTCGAGCTTACAAGAAACCCACGGTACTAAAGGTCGTTGCGTGCGGCGCACTTCTGGGTCTCTCGTGCTGGTTGCGGGCCAACATCTTATTGCTTGCTCCTTTCCTGGCTATTCTCATCCTGACATTCTTCCGAGAGCAGCGCTGGCGATACGCCGGATTACTCGTCGCATCGTCGCTGCTTGTCATCTCACCTATAACGTTGCGCAATTATTTGGTGTTTGCTCACTTCGTTCCGATTTCTCTCGGAAGCGGAATGGTTTTGACGGAAGGTATCGCCGAGAATGATTTGGAAAACAGGTTCGATCTCTCGGCAACCGACGTTGGTGTCAGCCTTGGTGAAGCACGAAAGTTTAACCGGCCCGACTACGCCACCGGGCTTTGGGATGTTGACGGAATCGAAAGAGAAAAAAGGCGCACCAATGAAGCTCTGGCCATAATTAAGGCTCACCCGGTCTGGTATTTCTCAACGGTAGCCCGGCGGGCAAAGCGAATGCTGGAATCTGATCCGTTGCTCCCCGGTACCACTATCATCCCTCAATCTCATCTTAACACTGCGGATATCGAAGAGCTCGATGCCAAACTAAGCTGGTCACAAACGCCCGTTCAGTTTTTGTCGTCTCAGCCTGAGACGTTGAAGGGGTTGAAATATTCTCTTGCTGAAAATCAGGAGCAGGTTGAGTTCACATCATCACCGGGCGTTTATCCGGAACTCGTTCGCATGTCGGAGATTCCCGTAGACGCTTACACGACCTACAAGCTCACTGTTCCCGTCAAGACAGTGCAGGGACGAATCATTCTCAGCGTTACTGATTCAGATCATAATGTATTAGCAATCACGATTACGCCAGACCCGATCAACGTAAAGGACTCGTCTGTGCCGTCCGAGGCGGAAGTTGTGATCCCTTTCAGTTCAGGTTCGGCACGAAAAGTATTTCTTGTGGTGACTGGATCATCAACTCCGGTGTGGAGCTTTGGAACAATTAACTCATTTCGAGTTGGTAAGTCGTCCACCGCTTTCAGCCTTCCTTTTCGCTGGTCGCTCTACCAGGCGCAGGAAATATTAAATAGCGGTTGGTTGATGCCTTTCGCGTTGTTGGGAATACTAATCCTGGCATTTGTAAGACGCGGTCGCGACTTAGCATGGCTCTTAGCGATGCCGCTCTATTTCATTCTGGTCAGTTCGCTAACGCACATGGAGCATAGATACATTATTGTGATCTATTATCTGCTGCCGATCCTGGCGGCTGTGCCTGTCTGTTATTTGGCAGGAATGTTGAAAGCAAACTTTCTGGTTGCCGGACAGAGGCTGAAGGTTGCTTTCTTGGCGCGGTCACTCTAGTAACCAGGCATAATATATTCAGCCATTTTCGGCTCTTGCGAACTTCCGTATCTTCAAAGCTAGTACGAAGAGGGTTGGTGCACTCGCCAGAAAGGCGGTAAGAATCAGTAACGAGCGCAGATGTTTTCTAGGTTCTCCCAAACACGAAACTTCTTTCCTTTCTGGGTCGAAGAACACAGGGACTTCTTGTTCGAG
>DATNOG010000057.1:0-34249 GCA_035601415.1 Pyrinomonadaceae bacterium
AAGTTGTAAATCAGAAGCTTTCCATAGTTTTCGCCGTCGCAGCGGCCGGCCATCCAGCCGATCATGTTATTCCGGCTTGCAGGAGTGAAAGGCAGAATCAAAACAAACTCGTTGCGGATCTGTTCACCGGGCAATTGCATCAGCACGAAGTATGGATCGATTGCCTGGACCTGCTTGCGGTTTTGTTCGTCAAGAGAAATTTGCTGCGCCACACTCCAGACATCTTCGCGCTGAAAAAAGACCTTGGGATTTTGCGTGTGATAAAGCCCGTAAATTTCGCCCTGCGCACGAATCAGAGTCTCCGGGTAACGAACGTGCGCGCGCAGGTCTGCCGGCATCTGGCTCGCATCTTCAAGTAGCGCCGGAAACGTCGCGCGATAGGTTTGAATCAGCGGATCGTTCGGGTCAAAGACATAAAAGTGGACTGTTCCGTTGTAAGCATCAATTGTGACCTTCACGCTGTTCCGAATGTAGTTGACGTTGTTTTGGCCGGCGTACTGGTGGCGTGAATATGGGTAGGTCGCAGACTCGGTAAACGCGTCGAGCATCCAAAAGAGATGTCCTTCGGAATTGACTACGATGTATGGATCGTTGTCGTAAATGAGAAAAGGCGCAATACCGTTGACCATCTCGCGAATGTTGCGATGGATCAGTACCCGGCTTTCGGCAGTCACATCATCTGAAAACGGAAGTTTCGAAAGATCGCCGAGCGCCCACGCGAGTAGCATGCGCCGCGCACGCCCGCCAATGCGAATGCCGCCCGTGCCTTCATAAGTCGTATAAGTGTTTGCCTCGCCTTGCGGAAAATCAAACTCGCGCTGTTTGGTCTTCACGTAGACGTCGGAGTTTGTATCCTGACCAAAATAGATTGCCGGCCGGGTAACCTTTACCTCCGCTGACGTCGAAGTAATCGGCATATCGGAAACTACGAAACGGGGCATGCCTTCGGGCGTGAAGCCATTCGCCGTATTCATCGTAATTCCGTAGCCATGCGTGTAGATCAATTTTTCGTTGATCCAATTTCGAGACGCATCCGGAAGTTTCTTTAGGTCGATCTCGCGCGCGGCAATCATCATCTGCCGGGTTGTATCGGAGAGACGGTAGCGATCGACGTCGACGTCTGGAAAATCATAGTAAGTCCTGATTGCCTGGATTTGTTTGAGCGTATCCTGGAGGGCGTGCCAATCCCACAGGCGAATGTTGTCGAGCGTAGGGCGATTCGCATTCAGATCGAGCGATTCGACCGAGTTGTCTGCCTGAAACTCTCGCAACTCCACCTGTTCGAGTCCGAAGGCGCGACGTGTCCAGGTAATGTTTTCCTCGATGTAAGGAGTCTCGCGACCCAATTCGTTCGGCTTCACGATGAAGCTGGTGACATAAGCAGGTACCAGCAACACGCCGACTACAAATACAGCCAGCGGAAGTGCCAGACCAAACAGCATGAGTTTCAAGCCGCGTTTTGTGAAGGCATTGATCAGGGCCACGAGGGCCGCTAGCAGCAATGCGATAGCGACCAGCCGTAGCGCAGGCAATAAATACTGCGCTTCCGAAAAAGTAACACCGGTAAATGTTTGGTGATCCTCCCACAGATATGGAAAACGCGAGAGATAGGTCTGCCACGCCAGTAAAAGCAGAAAAGCTGCGAGCGCGACAGACACTGCGGCAAACGATCGCTTGCCGGTCGATGCACCGTTTGCTTGCGAAGCTTTCGGCGGCGCGGCGAGCAGTGAATAGACTATCGACGCGCACAACACTACAAACGACAAAGTGATGAGCCAGGAACTAACCAAATCGTAAACCGGTAGTGAGAACAAATAGAAGCTGACCGGCTTATGAAAAATTGGATCCAGCGTTGCGACTTGCGCTTGGTTGAAATAAAGCGCGAAGGTTTGCCACGCGCCTTTCATGTCCAATCCGTAAAAGAGCGCAAACAGGATCGCGATCACCCAGGATACGGGCCGCACAAATCGCTCCGGCGAGATTTGCACAGTTTGATTGTTGACAACGATGCTCCGCTTTTGCAGGGCGTGCGACCTGAAATGCCGTTCGAGCAACCAAAAAGCGCCTCTCAAGAGGAACGCAGTCGCGAGCAGGAAAGCGAAAAACAAACCGAGCTTTAGTTTGAAGATGTACCAATAGACGGATGAAAAACCGAGTGATGAGAACCAGGCTGCTGAAAGGTAAATGCCGAGCGTGCGCGAGAGAATAAGCAAGAGTAACGCGATTGCGGCCAGCACCCATCGTCGCCAATGACGGCGCTTGGGCCCGCCAACATCAATGACTTCGTTATCCGCCAACCTAAAGCGTTCGCTCATGTGCGGCTAGCATACGCCCTATTCGTGGTCCACTCAACATTAACAAAAGCTCTTTCCCACCTTCGTTTCTAGTCGGACGAGCCGCGTGTATAATACGCAAGGCTTCGCGCACTCTCCGCCAGCACTTAACTCTTTGCGCTAAAACGTCGGTTGTAATTAAAGGGTCGAACCTGACTTGCAGTTGTAACGAAAGAAGTATTGGATGCTCGCCTCCGGATTAGTCCTGCAAAATCGCTATCGCGTAATTAAGCGACTCGGCCAGGGTGGCATGGGCGCTGTTGTCTATCTCGACTGTCTCCCTGCTTCTAACTCAAAACTAAATCCGCGCGCGAAGAGGTGCGTATGAAAACATTCCTTACGAAATTTCTGATCGGCTGTGTGGTGATCATTGGCCTGGTAAGCGTTCGTGCGCGCAGCGCCGCAGCGAACAGCGACGCTCAACCCGCGACGCCGTCCGTGATCAGAATCGCTCCGGTGGCGCCAATCTTTGATAATCAAACCAGGTTGGCAGAGTTGGCTGCGCGGCGCGCGCGTGTTGCCGAGGCGGTGGGCTCGAAGGGAATTCTCATCCTGTTCAGCACGGAGCCGCGCGTTTATACAAACGACGTGGACTATGAGTACAGGCAGGAGAACAACCTCTATTACCTCACCAGCCTGAAGCAGAACAATGCGACGCTGGTTATGCTGCCGGGCAATGCACAGCTGCCGGAGGTTCTTTTCATGCCGCGACGCAATCCGGCCGCGGAAACGTGGACCGGGCACATGTATTCCGCTGAGGAGGCCAGCCAGTTATCAGGAATTAAAGAGATATGGGAAGCGAGCGAGTTCGAACCTTTTCTGCGCGCGCTGCGGAATCGCCAACCTTATCGTCCAAAACCGGAACACATTTTGATGTCTTCAATCGCGCCTGCTGAAAGTCCCTCAATGTCAGGCTATGAGAAATTATTTGCGGCGGTGGCAAAGAATGAAGGCGAACTGTATCTGCTCGTTCCCGGGGAAGGTGAAAGTCGCGAGTACAAACGCGAACAACGCTTTGCATCAGACTGGGCCAAGTCGGCGTCCGGGTTCAGTATCAAAAACATCACGCCGGTATTTGACAGCATGCGTCTGAAAAAGTCGCCGATGGAAATCGCTTTCATGCAGCACGCGATGGATATCACCACCGAGGCGCACGAACGCGCCTGGGTTGCGGCGGCTACCGCCAAATGGGAATACGAGGTTGACGCCTTGGTCGCCTACACGTTCAAACTTCGCAATGCCGATCACTGGGGCTATCCCTCGATCGTCGGCTGTGGCCCAAACGCGACCACGTTGCATTATGAAGAATCACAAGGACCCGTAACGCCCGGCAATTTGATACTGATGGATGTTGGCGCTGAGTATGAGCATTACTCAGCCGACGTCACGCGGACTTTTCCAGTCAATGGCCGGTTTTCAACGACCCAGGCTGAGATTTACCAGATTGTTTATGATGCGCAGGAAGCCGCCGCTAAAACGACCCGCCCGGGAATGTTAATTTCGGATGTGCATCGCGCAGCGACCGAGGTTATCAAGAACGGCTTATTAAAACTGGGCCTGATCACCGATCGCGAATCAAATCAATATCGCATTTGGTTCATGCATGGCACGTCGCATTGGCTCGGAATGAATGTTCATGACGTGGGAAATTATGGAACAAGGCTGGAGCCGGGCATGGTTTTCACCAACGAACCAGGAATCTATGTGAGGCCGGATGCGTTTGACAACAAGCCATCCACCATGAGCGACGCCGATTGGGACAAATTCAAAACAGCAGTGAGACCGGCGTATGAAAAGTACAAAGGAATTGGCGTACGCATCGAAGATGATTTGCTGGTCACACCGGATGGAGTTAAGTGGATGACGGGAGCGCTGCCGCGCAAAATCTCGGACATCGAAGCTTTTATCGCCAAAGCGCGGGCCGAACAGCGCCAGAATGGCAACTGAATATCAAGCAGTTCTGAGTACAAGCTTTAGCTTGCATCTTTCCCAACCAGACAACCTAAAGGTTGGACTCTGAACTGCTTGACGCTGCCGTAGCCGGGCGAACCTCAACGCTTACGCTCGATGGTTTGCTTTTCAAGCGCAGTGAAGAATTGTGAAGCCATCATCCGTGCCGCCGACAGAACCATTCGTTGGCCCACGCTGGCTATCATTCCGCCAACCTGCATCTCGCCACTGTATTTAATGACAGTTGTCTCGCCTTCTTCAATCAGATCAAAATCACCCGAACCCTTTAGAAAACCAGTCCTGCCTTTGCCCTCAATCACCAGGCGATAGTGTTCCGGCTCTCGCAAGTCTTCCATTCGCACTGTGCCATTGAACGATCCTTTGATTGAACCGACGCCGGCGCGAATGGTCATGGCATATGTATCCGGGGACGTGCGCTCCAAACTTTCGCAGCCGGGAATGCATTGCTGCAGGACCTCCGGATCGATCAGCGATGCGTAAACGAGCGCGCGCGGGGCATTGATAGTGTGACTACCCTCGAGGTTCATATGTAGGACAGACTTTCCAGTCTGTCATCGTTTGGCTTGAGATGCGCGGCGGCTGTGCCCTTAAGCTTTGCACAAAAACTATTCCCGCAATGCGAAATGCGACAGACAGCGTCGGTGTGCTGGAACTTTACTTTGTCGTGGGTCGACGAATACAGAACCGGGAGCGGTAGCGACCGGGTCGGACTTGCGATAAACGACGCCTCCATTGCATAGATCGTCGAGAACGCTAGCTGATAATGACGCTGAATTCCGCGCTTCGCAGACCCGGTCGCTACCGCTCCCGGTTCTGTATTCGTCGACCCACAATGCAAATCGACTCAGTAGGCAGATTCATACTCCTATCAATGGATCTGATTCCTAACCTTCAACTCGCCCGCGTAAGGGCTGTTTGAATCCCTCGGCGCGTATGAACTTGAGCGAGATGGCGCCGATATTCAGCAGAGGCGTAAAGATCCGCATTAATTTCGACACCGTCGCAGGCGTGAGCGGCAGCTTCCCTAGAAACAGCTTCATCAATCTGTTTACCGGCAAGCGCGTTCTCAACCTTGGAGGCGCGATATGCTTTTGCAGCGACACCAGTGATTCCTACACCCGCTGTTTCGCAGGAGCTGTCCGCCTTAAGATTCAAAGCTACGGCTACGCCGACTACCGCGAAGCCGGAAGCAGGATGGCGAACTTTCTGATACGAGTGGCCAAAACGTCCGGCGGGTTTGGGAATACGTATCTGGCGCAGAATCTCACCCGGCTCTAAAGCCGTCGTCAGGAAGTCAACAAAGAAGTCATCAGCATTAATTGTGCGCTCGCCGTTTTTGCCGACTGTTATCATCTCCGCCCTTAGAGCGATGATGGCTGCGGGCCAATCGCCGGCAGGATCAGAATGCGCAACGCTGCCGCCGATTGTGCCTTTGTTTCTAACCTGCACGTCGCCGATGTGCGATGCACATTCGGGCAGCAGCGGACAAATGCGTTTGAGTAACGACGACGATTCAATTTCGTAGTGTGTCGTCATGGCGCCAATCAGAATGCTGTTCGCTTCCTCCCGAATGTAGGAAAGATCTTTGATGCGCGCCAGGTCGATGAGCAGAGCCGGCTGCGCTAAACGAAGCTTCATTGCCGGGATCAAGCTGTGACCGCCGGCAAGAAGTTTCGCGTCGTCTGCGTTTGCAGCGAGCAGCGAGAGCGCTTCCTCAATGGTAGTGGGCGCCTGGTAATCAAATTGTGCTGGGATCATCGTCGCTCCTCACTTGGTCGGTAAACAAACTAGAAAGACTAATTTAATTTTCCATTTATCATTTTCCATTTTCCATTTTTCATTCGCGTCCTTTTAAGTAGGACCTCAATTCCACAGAAACGGGTCCGAAATAAATGGCAAATGAAAAATGGAAAATGGCAAATCAGTTTTCTCCTTTGTTAATAATGTTCCAGACCCGCTCCGACTTCACCGGCATGTCCAGATGCGTCACGCCAAACGGCGCCAATGCATCGACGATCGCGCCGACGATTGCCGGGGTTGCACCGATGGTGCCGGCTTCGCCAACGCCCTTTACGCCCAGCGGATTGACTGGCGACGGTGTCTCTGTGCGGTCCAACTCCATCCACGGAATCTGCGTTGCTCGTGGAATTGCATAATCCATCAGTGTTCCCGTAACCAATTGGCCCTGATCGTCGTAAACAACTTCCTCGTAGAGCGCCTGTCCCAGCGCTTGCACGATGCCGCCATGCAGTTGTCCATCAACCAACAGGGGATTAATCACTTTGCCGCAATCATCGACGGCGACGTAGCGCAAAAACTTGATCTCGCCAGTTTCGCGTTCGATCTCCACGACACAGATGTGCGTGCCAAAGGGAAAAGTGAAATTCTTTGGTTCGAAAAAGTAAGTCGCCGACAAACCTGGTTCAATGTCGGGCGGCAGTTCTTTAGCAAGATGAGCGGCCAGCGCGATTTCCTGAATGGTCAAACTCGATCGTCCCTCAGTTTGTGGTTCAGGCAGTGCGCCAGCGGGCGCTTCGCCGACCGGAATGACCGGTTCAGATTCACCCATCACCGCGGCTGCACGCGCTGCTTGCAAAGAATAACGACCACCTTCGAAAGCGAGATTCGAAGCGTCCGCCTTCAGGATATGCGCCGCAATCTTGTTTGCTTTCTCCTTGAGTTTCTGAATTGCGATCAACACCGCCGTCCCGCCCACTGCAGTAGCCCGACTGCCAAAAGTGCCGATGCCGTACTGCACAATTCCTGTATCACCATGAACGACAGTTACGTCGTTCAGATCGACGCCGAGTTCATCCGCCGCGATTTGCGCGAATGAAGTTTCCTGACCCTGCCCGTGCGGCGAAGCGCCGGTGAGCACCGTTACTTTGCCGGTCGGCTCAATGCGTACCGTGGCACTTTCCCACCCGCCCGCCGGCATCGCCGCGGATGGCCCAAGGGCGCAGATCTCAACGTAGGTTGAAACGCCGATGCCGATCAGTCTGCCTGCTTCGCGTCCTTCTTGTTGCTCCTTTCGTAGTTTGGCGTAATCAATAATGCCTTGCGCTTTATCAAGCGCCGCTTCGTAGTTGCCGCTGTCATAGTCCAAACCAGTCGCGGTGTGGAAAGGGAACTCATCGGCTGCCGGAAAGTTTTTACGACGCACCTCCGCCGCATCCATTCCCAGCTTCGCGGCAACCAAATCCAACGCGCGTTCGACGACGTAAGTTGCTTCAGGGCGGCCAGCGCCACGATAAGCGTCAGTGGCCATCTTGTTTGTGAAACAAGCCGTCACATTTATTTGAATGGCGGGAATCTTGTAAGCCCCGGAAAGCATTAGCCCGGTCAAGGTGGGAATTGCCGGAGTCAGCAGTTGATGATACGCGCCGAGGTCCGCGAAAACGTTATAGCGCAGACCCGTCAACGTGCCGTCTTTTTTGCATCCGATTTCCACGTAGCCAACTTGCCCACGTCCATGGATTGTTGACTGAATATTTTCACGCCTCGTTTCGATCCACTTCGCAGGTTTGCCTAACTGCATCGAGATCCAACCCAGCAGTCCCTCTTCAGCGTACACGTTTAGCTTGGAACCAAAGCCGCCACCAACTTCAGGCGTGATTACACGAAGTTTGTTTTCAGGGATGCCGATCATCAGCGCAAGTTGCGTGCGCAGCAGATGTGGAATCTGCGTGGACGACCAGACAGTCAGTTCTTCTTCGCCGGGAAAATATCGCGCCAGTACACCGCGCGGCTCCATAGCAATCGGCGCCAGGCGTTGATGGACCATACGCTGCTTGATTACGTGATCGGACGCGGCCAGTGCAGCGTCGATGTCGCCTTCGCCCGCAGTTAGTTTGTAAGCAATGTTGTCGCCAAAACCATCGTGAATTATTGTCCCGCCCTTCGCCGCCGCTTCAACATCAACCACTGCGGGCAGGTCATCATAGTCAACTGCTACGAGGTCGATAGCGTCGCGCGCGGCATATGCATCAGTGGCAACTACGGCAGCAATCGGATGGCCGACAAAGAGAACTTTATCCTGGGCGAGCACGCGATAGTCGGGAACTTTCAAGTCCGGCAGCGCACTGGCACAGGGCACTGGCCCAACTTTCGCGACGTCTTTGCCTGTGTAAACTGCCACGACGCCCGGCGACTTCTGCGCCTCGCTTGCATCGATGCTTTTGATGCGCGCGTGCGCATAAACGGAACGAACAAAGGCGACGTGCAGCGTGTCAGGCAGGCGAATGTCATCAACATAGTGGGCCAGGCCTTTGATGAGTCGCGGATCTTCGGTTCGCTTGATTCGTTGCCCTACGTAAGTCATTCAAGCCTCCATAAAGTTTGACGAGTGACAAGTGACAAGTGACAAGTGACAAGAAAACACTAGGCACGTTTTCGCTTGATGCTCTGAGATAAACCGAAAATCATCCGACCGACGCTGTCAATTTCATTGCGCATCGTCGCGTATCTTGTGGGATCGAGATAACCGAGCTTTTGCGCTATTAGTAGCTCGGTTTCGAGCTCACTCGCGGAACCTTGAGCATTTGAAAGAAAATAAGTGAATTCTTTTTGCGAATCGCGTGCTGCCCCTTCCGCAATGTTAGCCGGAATAGAAACGGCAGCGCGCCGAATTTGTGAGGTAAGTCCGAATCGTTCGTCTCTTGGAAAGGATGCGGTCGCCTTGTAAATGGCTACCACTAAGTTAACCGCCCGTTGCCAAACACTGAGCTTTTCGTGTGGTCTCATCCTCTTGCTCCTCTCAACTGTTTTTCAGATTATTGTTGAGCGGCTTCTAGGGTGATTCTCCCTTACCTGTCACTTGTTACCTGTCACTTGTCACTTCTTGGCGGCGTACTCCACCGCTTCGACAATATGTTGATAGCCGGTGCAGCGGCACAGATTTCCTTCCAGCCCGTGGCGTATTTCTTCACGCGAAGGGTTCGCGTTGCGATCAATGAGCTGGCTTGCTGCCATAATCATTCCCGGGGTGCAGTAACCGCATTGCAGGCCGTGCTGTTCCCAAAACCCCTGCTGCACCGGATGCAGCTTGCCGTTCGTAGCCAGCCCCTCAATCGTTGTGACCTCGGCGCCGTCCGCCTGAACGGTAAACATCGTGCACGATTTAACCGCTTGCCCGTCGATTGAAACAGTGCAGGCGCCGCACAATGACGTCTCACAACCGACATGAGTGCCGGTCAATCCAAGCATGTCGCGCAGGTAATGGACCAGGAGCAGGCGCGGCTCTACCTCGTGTTGGTGGCGAATGCCGTTGACACTTACGCTGATAGCCTTTTTCATGAGCTACCTCACTCCTTTATTTGTTTAGCGGGAAGGCGAAATTCCGACGCAGTTTCTATGTCAGTTCAGCCTGAAAGTCAACAATTCTGGCTTTGGTGTCCGATAAGCTTTAGCCTGTCGTAACACCGCGACAAACCACTTGGTAAGCGTCAAGCTTCGCACCCTCCCCTAACCCCTCCCAAAGGGAGGGGAAGAAACCAGGCCCGTCGAGCTTAGACGGTAGCCTTATTAATTCGACGCTTCAGGCGATGAATTGTGCGCCGCGCGATCTTTAGCTGCGCGCGGTCGTGCGCCGACAAAGCGTCGTCGCGCTTCTTTTTTACCTCGCGAATGCGCGCCTTGATAGCAGCCTTATCGACGCCGACGACGTCGTGATGTTCATGTTGTATGCCGAGCGCTTTGGAAAGCGCCACCAGCAAGTGTTCCTTATTCAACTGCGTGTAGCCTTGCAACGCTTCGTGTTCATTGCCCTTGGCAATGTCGCGTAGCTCGGCGACTGTTTTGTGCTTTAACTGTTCGAACGTATATTCCATGTCTGCTCCTTAAATGCAGTGAGAAGTGAAAGGTGAAAAGTGAAAAGTGAAAAGTGATAAGCACACCTGACAATCAGCTTCGGTTGATTGTCTGTTACTCGATGTTACATGACGACTGCTGTTACATGCTGGTCATCAGCTCTCACACTTTTTTATCACTTATCACTTTTCACCTTTCACCTTTCACTTGTCACTGTCGCCAAATATCTGGCTCAAATGTTTCTTCATATGATCGACGTAGTCGCGCATGAAAAACTCGAGCGTTACGGGTTCGTCTTCCTTGATCTGTTCCGAAGCAAGCTGATGCAGGTTATGTCGCTGGCGCAGCTTAGTGCGTGTCTCTTCCGGCGCATGCTTCATGATGTGCAGGATGTGCTGATTGTAAAGTTGCCAGAACTGAACCAGATCGCGCCAGGGCTCTTCCTGGAAATGCTCCACCCTTACCCATTCGTTCTGTTCGTAACCTGCAAATATCAAATCGTCGGTGAACTGCGCCCGCACAAAGCGCTGATGATTGTTTCCAGCCGAGTCGATTAGGTGACCGATGATTTGTTTGGAGGACCACTTGTCTTCGGCCCTCGGTATTTCACTTTGTTGTTCTGAAATAGCCAACAGTCGCGGTGCGGCATCTGACAGCGTGTCGCTAAACTGTCCAAGAAATGTTTGCCATTCATCGATAGTGGACTTTCTTGCTGCGAACATTTGTTTTGTCTCCTGCTAAATTTCCTTCTCCATGCGAAAAGCCGGTAGTGACTCGCCGTCCGGCGTTGTAATTTGAAGCGGTTCACACTTGCGATAGCCTCTCGCCAAATATAGCGGCTCGCCGGGAAGCGTGGCTGCCAGCTCAATCCGACTAAAGCCCGCCAACCGTGCTTCGTCTTCGCAGGCCGTCAGGATTTTCGTGGCCACGCCCTTTCGCGACCAGCGCGGATGTACATAAAACGCGCGGATGCGTGCAGCGTCTTTCGCCGGATTAAGCAATGGATCCGCGAGGGACTTTGCCTGATCGCCGCCGAACAAAGTCTGGCGCCTGCTCCAGCCACCACTGCCTGCGATTTGGTTGTCAGCTTCAGCGACAAAATATGTGCCGTCAAGTATCAACTGGGTGTCCGGCCCGAAAACATGGGCCAGCGCGCTGCTGATTTGCTTTGCAGTGTAGTATGGCAAGCTTAGCACGCTGACAGAGTCGACTATCAAGTTCTCGAGCGCCGGAATATCTTCCAGCTGCGCGTGACGGATCTGAACGATCATAATAACGAAAGGCAGGAGCACAGTCCTTACGATTGGCAGCGCGAATCGGTTTCGCGATCGCGTGTGGCCTTCGCTCGACTAGTTAACAATGACGGCGGTATAAAATAAGTCGAAATTGAAATTCATCGCAACTGGAATGAACCTGGTAAGAGTCAGCACCGAACACAGGGCAAAAGGGAGAGCTAAGGAGAGATGACGGAGGAGAAAATTGAGGAACGGATAATTCGGCTGGCATTTGATGGCGATCCGCTTAAGTTTCGTGAGTTTTGCGCGAAGCTAAAAGCCGGTTTGCCCGAAGGCACGGACGTAGCGCTGCGTGGCAGCGTCGTTACGAACAAGCGCTGGGAAGACGGCGAACCGTTCGACGCCGAGGGGCGCGGCAGCAGCGACATCGACGTAACGCTTATAGGCGCCAAGGTCATGGAATTTTGGAACGAAGACGCGTACTACATTCCCGCCCTGCATACGAAGCCGCTATGTGATGAAGATCCGACGGTGGCGCCGGCGCTGAATCCGCTGCGCGAAGAACTGCAAAAGCTGGCGGAACGGCCGGTCAACTTTCAGGCTACCGCAAACTTTATTCTTTTCACGCGCGACGTTTTGTTTGATGAGCCCTTTTACACGGTGATAGAAGAAAAAGTTTCGTGATCGTTAAGCTGCTCAGCTATAACATCCGCTTCGGAGGGCGCGGGCGCGAAAGGGAATTGGCCCAGGTCATTCGTGATGTCGCGCCGGATCTGGTTGTTTTTCAGGAAGCGATTGACACCAGAGTTATTAGTCGCCTGGCCGGGGAAACGGATTTGCACATTTGCGCCGCGCGCCCCGAACATTCGATCGGGTACATCAGCCGCTTAGAAATCGCCCACCACGAATGGCATTATCCCGCCGGCGCGAAGCATTCATTTCTTGAAATCGTTTTGCAAGGCAGCGAAGCCCGCATCTTTGGTCTGCACCTGAGTTCGACATTTTCCAAGTGGAGCGAACGCCGTCGGGTGCGCGAGATTCAAGCACTATTGAAGAGTATTGAGAGACACCAGGAAGGGTTTCACGTTCTGGTGGGAGATTTTAACACGCTGGCGCCTGGAGAAATCCTGGATGTGCGGCGCATGCCGCCGTGGATCCGCGGCCTTGTTTGGTTAAGCGGCCGTGACATTCAGCGCGAGACTATTCAACTGATGCGCGATTCCGGTTATGTCGACGGCTATCGCACGCTGCACGCAGATGAGAAAGGCTACACCTTTCCCGTATGGGATCCGCACCTGCGGCTCGATTACGTGTTTTTGCCGCGGCAGTTTGCCGGGCGGCTATTGAATTGTGAAGTGATAACTGAAGCCGCTAAGACGACAGCCTCGGACCATTTGCCCTTGCTGGCCGAAGTCGAGCTCGATGCGCCAGAACCGGGTAAGAAGTAAAAAGCTGCGAGTTGTAAGTGAAGTTCGGCGCTTTTACAGAACAGTTTAAGTTCACAGGCTGTTCTCATTAGCACCGTGGCTTTAGCCCGGTGGTGCGTCACGAAGTCGGTAATGAAACCGTTTAAACGGTTTCTGTGTTTGGGGAGGAATCAGGATCACCGCGCTAAAGCGACGGTGCTAATGAAATAAGATACACGAACTCGCAATCCCATAATTATCGGTGGCGCCTGCCCGCATCGTACTTCGGCAGCGATTCAATTAGGTAGTCAAACGCCAACCATAGACTCCAACTGTGATGGAAGAATAGTAACGGAAACATCACAGCCAATATGAACAGCCCAACCAGGACGGTTTGATAACTTGCGCCCACCACCAGCAACGAGATCAGGCATACAACCAGAATTACAAATTCAGTGGTAATGATATTCGCCAGAATTGCGCCGACGAAAAAACCTTCTTCGCGTTTGAATAGTGAGCGGCACGCAGGACAGTGATGTCTTATATGAAAAGGCCGCTCAATGAGGGACGATTGTCCGCAAGCGGGGCAGCGTAGCCTGATCGCCCGCGACAACACTTTCAGAATTGACTGGCGATTAGCATCCACCGGAGTGATCTCTTGAGAGCGTCTGCCAACTTGCTTGAGGAGCGGGTCGCCGCGCGATGGGGTTCGGGAACCGGATTTGTTATTCGTAGCTCAATGCGTCAACCGCGTCCTGGCGCGCGGCCCGCAAGGCCGGATAAAGCGCGCCCAGGCTGCCGCCAACTACGCCTACGGCTAATGCCACCGCTATCCAACGTGGCTCGATTTCAACGGTGAGACTAGTCATGCGCACGACGGCAACGCGCGCTATCAGAGTCAGCAGCACACCTACGGTAACTCCCAACAAGCTGACGATGATCGCTTCCTGCTCGATCACCCAGGCGATTGCGCGCTTGGACATTCCCAGCGATTTGAGTATGCCTATCTGCCGCGTGCGCTCAGTTACGGTCGTGTACATAGCGAGCAGAATTACGAGCATGCTGATGGCGGCCGCAACTCCCACCACAACTTTTATAAAGACATTCAGAGCAGGGATACCTGAAGCATAGATTTCCGGCAGGTCGCGCGTGAAAATGATCTGGTCGTCGGGAAAGCGCTCGCGAATGCGGGCGGCAACATCATCTTGTTTCGCAGGATCCGTGCACGCCACCAAAATCGCAGACGCGCGTCCGTCGCTGCCTTCCTGATCCTGCATGGTGGCCAACGGAATTTTTATCCGGCCGCCGCCAGGCGGCTCATAAATACCGACGATTGTGAATGGTCGCTCAAAAAGTTGGACCGTCGAACCAATCGCTGCGTGACGCTCTTGCTGCCAGACAGGATCGATTATGGCCTGATCGCCGCCTGTAAGTTTTGCACCCTCCCTGATCGTGATGCCCGTCAACTTTGCGTATTCGTCAAAGTCGATGCCATCGATCAACCGCGAGCCAAAACCGCTATCGCTGCGATCGAGCGTTTGGCCAATAGGACTGGCGGCGCGCACCCCGTCGAGGCGGGCGATTTCTGTTGCCTGCTTTGCCGGTAACACGAAAGGTGAGCCGCCGCCGAAACTGAGCGAACCAGTGGCGCGCACCATAATCTCGGCCCCGATGTTCGATTCACGGCGCCCGCGTTCTCGCAAGACACCGTGGGCGAGACCAACAGTAAAAACAATCAGCAGCACGCCCACGCCAGTACCCAAAACGCTGACGGCGGTGCGCGCGGGACGATGGGCAATATTTGAAAGTACGAGGCTATCCATAAGTCTTCTTAGGTGTGGACTGCGATCCAAAAGGCGACCCCACGCGTTGGGCAATGTTCGCCAGGTCAAAATCAGCAGGCCGATAGAGGTCCAAAATATTGTGCCGGCTTTGCGTACCAGTGCGAGCGCGACGCCGGTTGCCGCGACGAACCCCAGCGATTGCAAAACGACTTCCGTGCCGCCTTCATAAACACCAATGGTCCCCGGCACAAAAGCAAAAACAAAATTGATGACCTTGGTGAGCGACTCAATGATGTAGGCCTGTGCGACCTGCGGCGCGAATCCCAACATGCGTAGTGTCACATAAACTTCCACAACGCTGGAAACGTGCGCCAGCAGGTCGCAGGCAACCATTCCAAAAAACACGCCCGGATGATGCTTATAAAAGTCGTAGACCTTCGATTCGATATGATAGATATGCTGTCGCCGCTTCAGTATAACTTTAGGATTCAAGCGCAGCCGGGCCATCTGATCGATGACCCATGTTATAAGCATGATGCGCCGGCGCGCAGCGAGCCCCATCGCGACAATACCAAGCGCCGCCATCACTGCGATTACGATTAAGGTGTCACTTACGAGCGGTGGCAAGTGATACGTAAACAGCATCACACAGGCGCCACTGAGAATGAAAAACACGACAGAGATGTTGTAGATAAGATTATCGACAACGAGTGCAGGCACGCCATAAGTGAGCGGCACGCGGCGACGCAGCAAGGCCACCTTTGTGGCCTCGCCAAGTAGTGGTCCAGTAAACGTAAGAAAACTTATAGCTTCGCCGCCCAGGCGCGCGGCGAATGCCTGAAAGAAATTAATACGCCGGTGCTCTGCCGGAACCGCTGCGCGCATGGCGATCGTTCGCAGGACGTGGCGTGAGCCGCTGATCGCCAGCACGAAAAAGAAGCCAAACCCGATCCGGATCAGAGCATCGAAAAGCGGTTGCAGGCCAACCTTTCGGATGACGTAGACAAGGAGCCCGAAGCCAAGCAGGAAGGCGATCGTTTGCAGCCAGAAAAATGAGCGGCGTGAGGTGCTGGAAGTTGCAGGCTCGTCGTCGGCAAGTGCTTCGAGTTCTTCTTGCCAATCTTCGGCGGTCCGGTTTTCAGAGGTCGTCAAGGAGATTTAGTTGCTCCGCTAACCGCGATTTTCTGGTTTTCCGGTTTGGCCAGCACCTCTTGCACAACACGGCCGGGGAAACGCCGGAAACCTTTTTCCCATAGAACTGGAATTGGATTGCTATCATCGCGTAAATTTCCGGTCAAGGCCAGCACGGTAGGCACAAAGCTGAGACTGTCGTAGGGTTCATCAACGACCAGCGCTTGCGGAATACTGGTCTTGCGTCCCCCTGCAAACATGAGTGTCGAATGGGTGGAAATACGGAAGAACGAGCCGTGGTTGCCGCCGGGATTGAAACCACGCACATCGAAATTCCAATGGTCGTTCGCGACAATCAGCAGGTCTGCTTCAATATTCTCGCGTTGCCGGCGCACAAACCGGCGCATTAAGCTTTCGTCGCCGCCCGCTGCTTCTCTATCCAACAACCGCCCAACCGGATGAAACGCTAACTCTTCATGGAGTCCGATCAGAGCATTGGAATAAGTAGTCTTATGCAATGCGTTGAGCCATTCAAGATCGGTGTGCCACTGGCTAAGCCACGTTTCACGGTCTCCTTGCGGTATCCGCAGCTGTTCATCCTCGAAAATTTTCAGCGGGAAGCCGGAAGCCCACGATGCCTGCTCAAAATGCAACCGGCGATCCTGGTCCTGGCTCAGATTCTTAACCGGCAGGTAACGAAAACTTAGTTGTCCGCCGGCGTCGTTACGCGCCAGGATTAATGCCTGGCGATCATTACCTTCATAAACCCAAACCGCGTCGGGAGCGAGGTTCTGCTCATGTACTAAAGGCTTGAGAAGTTCGGCAGGAACGCGCACCGCCAGAATGTCGATTGGCCGGTTGCTGACTAGCGGTTGCACGTTATTCCGTACCGACTGACCGTGAAGCAGCGAGAAGTAATCGATGTGAACAAGACTCTTGTTCATATCGAGCGCGCCGGCGGCGTCGAGCGTTAATCCCGCCGGACCAATTCCAACAACATAATTCTGAAGCTGATAAATATCGTTGCGCCGGCCCATGGCATGGGGAGCAATGACGTCTCCGATTTTCACCTTCGCGGCATTGAAACCCGCGCGCTGAATCCGGAGTAGGTTGCTCATGAGGCGCGCGTACTCAGCATAGCGCCGCTCCTGGCTGAGCCAGAGCGCTAATTGAGCACACACGCGTTTGGCATCGTCGTCGCGCCCCGCGTCAGCATCTTCCTTGGTGAATTTCTTTGGTTGCGTCGCGCAGAGTTCGCGTTGGCGTTCAATGCTGCGGTGCAGTGCGCCCCGCTCTTCGTTGAGTTGTTCAAGATCCTGCTGCCAGCCGCTGCGTCTTCGTTCCAGCGTCGCGAAAAACTGATCCACCAACGCCTTTCGCAATAAAGCCGATAGATCGGGGCGCTGCAATTGCTGTAACAGGATTTGCAGGAGATTTAGATCGGAATCGCGCAAGTGCAGCGCCGCGCGCTCGTTACCGTCAAAATCGAGCAGGGCAGTGGGATAGTCAGTGCTTTCACCTTTCAAATAATACGAATCTCGCGCAGGCGTGGTGACTGTTTGCGTAAACGGATTCAGTCCCTTAATGGCATACTCCATCATCAGGCGGCGCTTGGTCATCACGTGATGACCACCGTCGGCGGGACTACCCAATAATTTAACCAGATTGTAGCCCTGACTATAGACGCGCTCGTCCGAATTTGTGCCGTGATCGGAAACAACGATTAGCGCCGTATCATCCGCCAGCGGACTTTTGCGGATTGTCGTCCAGATGCGGGCGAAGATTGCATCGAGTTCCTTTAAAGCAAACAGTTGGGATTCGCGGTCGTTGTTATGATGAGTACGGTGATCGAAATCGGTAACCACGAGCTGTAGATAACGTAGGCGAGGATTGCCGATGCCATCAATTACCTCGCGCACCCACTGATCAGGCACTGAACTGGTGATATCAAATCCAATTGCCCAATCATCAAACAGCTCTTTCGGGCCCCTCTTTAATTTGTTTTCCAGCGCTTTTTGGAAAGTAATGTAGCGCGGCGCGCGTTGAAACAGCGACAACGTCGCAAAGCGCTCATTGTGAGGAAAAGCGTCGGTCAACAGCGGCACGCCTACCGAGTCAAGCACTTCAACGCCCACCATATCGATGCGGGGTCCGACCGTTGCAGCAGTACAGAGTAAAGAATTGAGACGAGTGTCTGGCGCAGTCGCCGGGGCGTTAGGCAATCGTGCATCGGGAAATCAATCCTGATAGTAATAAAAAAACTTTGCGGCTCAAGCAGTTGGTCGAGTCGGAATGGAAGCGTCCGCATGACTAATGATCCAAATGCGTTTCTACTTCCAGAATCTCCGGCAATCTTAGTGCCCAACAGCCACTCAGTGGAAATAATATAGCATTACTCGAAACCAGAGTTCTGTTCGATTCTGGGTAATTGGTCCATGCTGCTGAAATTATTAAACGAATCGCGCTTACGATGCGACGGCCAGCGGCTGAGTTGCTGTTAACCAGTCCACTCCGGTCCAATAAATTTGTAGCGACGAGCTTTGTACAAAAGGGTCCGATCGGGTAGACGCGAATGCTATGAATGCTACTCGCAATGCGAGTCATGGGCGACCTTTTAGGAAAGCCGTAGGGAGGTGTGATGATTTCTGTTTCAGCCGGGCGTGAGTAGTTTCGTTCATCAAGGCGACGCAGAGTTTTCGGGCTCCTTGGCGTCTTTTGGCGGCGGCGTCTTCCAGCCCGAATGTTCGAGCAGCGCGATCGCATATTGAATGGGCACAGCGAAATTCGAAGCCTGGTTCTCGGTGAAGATGGCGAAATTGACGCCAATGATTCTGCCTGTGGGTCCAAAGACAGGTGCGCCGGAGCCGCCTTCGGCCGTGCGTGCGTCGTATGCGATCCTCCTGACGTCAAGGTCGGTGATATTACCCTGAGTGGTGAGCGGCTGAATGCGTCGCGTCTCAGCCAGATAGCCGAGCAGGGAATCAAGCGAGCCGTAACGTTGCTGTATGCCACGCGACTCTGCGTCATCCAATAGCGCGAGCAGTCGATCAGGTCCTGAAGGATAGCCCATCATCACCACTGTCTTGCCAACAGCTATGGCATCCTGATCTGTTTCAAGCGGCAGCAGGGGAATATCGGTAGGCAGATCCTTGGTATCCAACAAACAAACAGCCAGGTCGTCGCGATTTGCGGCTTGCTTAAACTTGAGCGCAATCGGCTGAGCGTGTTCAGGAAAATAAGCATTCAATTTTCTGAGCCGCGGCTGGCCGCGTACACTGCTGCTCAAACTCCGGGCCCGATCGTCAGCCAGCCAGGGCTGCGCGATGTGCCGGTTGGTAACGACGAATCCATCGCCCACATAAAAGCCGGTGCCAACAAACTCAAATTCCGCAATAGCAGCTTTGCCGTCAGGAGTTAACGTTGTCGGTTCACCGCCGGTCTGCACTGCGCCGCCACTTTCGTTTGTTTGAGTTTCAGGATAACGCAACGGCCGGCCGGTGCCCGCTTCAACAAAATAAAAAGAGCCCGCAATCAAACAAACACCGGCGCCGAAATCACTGCGCAGCTTCACGGCCAGGGACAAACTGTCGCGTATCTCTTTATTTGACCGGCCAATGTCGGTCAATGTTTTGTTCATCTGCGAAGCCTGGTTCTGCGACTTCTCCAGTTGCGCGCGTTGATCGTCGATCAGGCGGCGCGTCCGCTGCAACTCCTTGAACATCGAGAATCCGATGTACAAAATGCCGCCAACGAGGGCGACGGCGATCGTCAGCGTGATCAGTTTGGTGCTGGGATTAATTTCGCGAACCAGTTCGCGCGTAAACTCGCGCAGGAAAACCTTGGCATCATCGCGACGCGTGGTAGCAGCAGACTCAATCGCCGCCTGTTCGATAAACGGCGCGACATGCGCCTCGTGTGAGCGCGCGTCGACCACCGCGGGCAGTGAACGGATCGGATAAAACGTCAGCAGCAAATTAGAAGTATCGAGGCGCACTTCATCGCCGTCTTCAATCTCCTTGTCGATTTTTACGGCTTTGCCATTGTGCGTCAGCGACATCGCTCGATCGAAAGCGACCACCCGGTAGGCGCCGTTGGTGCGCGCCAACTCAAGCACTACGTCGTTGTTGCTTCCATCCGTAGGCAGGGAAGCAGAGCGCAAGCGCACCGCGCAGTCTTCGCAATTGCCGATGCGGATCCGCTCGTCGGTCAGCACATGGGTATGCTTGTCCTTACCCGAAGAGAGATGAATTACAAGGCCGGTTGCCATTTGGGTTGAACTCGATTGGACGGATGATAATAATTTGGGCGACCGTTTTACGTCCCGCTCAATCCCGTTGCGGTCCGTGAGAGCGGTCGCCCTTCGCGCGTATTCTACATTGTATTTCCGGGGCTAGCAAAAAGGTTTGGAACAAAGGTGTGCTCATGTAGTTCAGAGTCCAAGCTTCAGCTTGCTTCTGGGAGTCGGCAGCCTAAAGGCTGGACTGGCTTTCACAAAAAGTCGCTCATGACTGGCGCGGCTAGTACTGTTAACAGCATTCGCGTAACACTCATTACGCGAAGCGTTCTCATTAGCACCGTGGCTTTAGCCCGGTGATCAAAGAGCGTTCCACTTCCTTAACCGTTTTAACGGTTTACCGGAACGCCGAAAACCGTTGAAACGGTTGGAGGTTCGTGATCACCGGCCGTGGTCACCGGGCTTAAGCCACGGTGCTAATGAGAACGCTCCGCGTCGGCCTGATCGACTTTTTGTGCAAAGCTCGCTGGACTCTAAACTGCCGGCCTCCAATTAGAGATGATTCACTGTGCTTCCTCCGTGTCCTTTGTGTCTGTGGTAGAGAAAGATTAACAAGCATTCAACACAGAGACACACGGGAAAGAGGAATCACAGAAAATCCGGTTCCCAATGGCCAGCCGGTGAAGGCCCGAACGACGTGCACCGAGTGTGTTACCATCTTTAGTCAAACGAGAATCGAATTTCTGATGAGTGACAAAGGCTTTATTACCGACCAGAAGGCGCTCGAGACCCTTGCTCCCGTCACGACTGCGCCTATTCGCCTGCATGTCTTCGTCTGCACCGGGAAATCGTGTTCGGCGGTTGACAGCGCCCTCGTAAAGGAAGCATTTGAGCGCGAGTTGCTTTCACGCAACATGCTTTTCGGCAAAGAGAAAAAGGGAAAAAATCCTAAAGGAAGCGTGCTCGTCACTGAGTGTGCTTCGGTTGGTTTCTGCGCCATCGGCGCGGCGGTGATGGTCTATCCCGACGGCATCTGGTATGCGCAGGTGCGCGCTGCGGATGTTCCGGAATTAGTAGAAGAGCATATTATGAATGGACGAGTAGTAAGACGATTAGCGCTGCTAAAAGTACCGTCCGAGGGAAGAGCAGAGAAGCCAGCGTCGGCTGCGTCGGATGCGATTAATTGGGAAGCTTAATGCCCATTCACGAGTCATTGCCTACGATTTATTTTGTTGTGTAGTGTCTGAAGCCGCGCTAACGATGAAATCGCTCCGTGCGTCAGATAGCTTCCCGACACTGCTCAGCACTTAGTACTCAGCACTCAGTTACTCACACTTTATTACGACTTTCCCTCTTGCATGCCCTTCTTCCACATGCCGAATAGCATCGGCAGCCTCACTCAAGTTGTAAGACCTGTCGATAACTGGTTTTAGTTTGCCGGTCGCAATGAGTTCGCCCAACAGGGTCAGATCGTCTTGGGTTGATTTCGCAATGAACATGACAGCCTTCTGACTACCGAAGAGTGACAACAAGAGCGCCTTGATCGGAGTCGCCATAAGCTCGATCAAGGAAAAGTCGTGCGGAGCTCCGACCATCACGAATCTTCCATCAGAGTTTAAGACCCGCCTACATGCTGAAAACGAATGGTTCCCAACACAATCGAGAATCAAATCGTAACGTTGGTTGCTCACCGTGAAATCGAGTTTCGTGTAATCAATAACCTCATCCGCGCCGATTGATCTGACCATGTTCACATTTCTCGTGCTACACACGCCGGTCACGTTAGCCCCGAACGTCTTGGCGATCTGCACCGCGAATGTGCCAACGCCTCCCGCCGCGCCGTTAATCAAGACCTTGCTGTCCGGCTGAATCTTTCCATGGTTGCGCAGGCCCTGCAACGCGGTTAGCCCCGCGACGTATATTGAAGCGGCTTGCTCGAACGTGACGCTGTTGGGTTTCGTGACAATACTCTTCTCGCGCGTGGTCGCATACTCCGCAAACGCTCCACGGCATCCGCCAAACACCGCGTCGCCCGGTTTGAACTGCGTGACGTTTTTGCCAATTGCTTCAACCTCACCAGCCGCATCAACTCCCGGTCGTCCGATCGGCATCTTGAGCAACCGCGGCATTATGCGGAGCACGCGGGGCTCGCCTTTCATCAAGCGCCAGTCAAGTGGATTCACCGCAGCCGCGTGCACCTTGATCAAAACTTCATCGTCCCTGGGAACGGGCTTCTCGACATCCGCGGTTCGCACAACCTCCGGCGGTCCGTAATTCGTATAGATGGCAGCTTTCATGTTCGTGACCTCTCCGCTGCGCTCGCCTGCTCCTGCCATCGTTGAATGTTTACGCCTTTCACGAGCAGCCAAAAGGTCAGCGACCCTTCACCTACAAGCGCCACCGGAAAGACGAAGGGTATTAGATGCGGTCCAAAGGACGGTATCAGGAAGCTGGCAAAAGAGGCGATCACGTAACTCGTTCCGCCTACGCCGAGGAGTATGCCCAACACGCGCGGCAGGAAAGTCGATCGCGCAACCAGGTATCCGATCGAAATGCACTGAACTCCGAAAAATACCATGGCGATGCTAAAGACCTGCAGCTGAAGCTTGAGATCGATCATTGACATCGCTTGTAACTGACTCGTTGTGAGCGCACTCAGATACTGATCGCCGTGCAATAGAACCAAAGACGCGAGACGAAGAACCCACCCGACGCCTCCGATCGCGACGCCTGCCAGGCCGAAGAACGCGGCAAGCATTGACAGACTTCTGCCGACCGGTCTTAGCACGTAATACATAAAGACTGTCGTCACCAAATACGAGGCGCCACTAATGAGATCGAACGCAAATCCAAGACGATACAATGACCCCTTTGCCACAATGTTGGCCGCCGTAGCCGCCGCGTCGTTTGCCACGATTAGTGGACCCGCAGCGATAAAGCCCGCGACGCCCGCGACGATGCAGAGCAACCAACAAGCGCCGGCAATCCTGGCCTGGCGGACCGGCGATTCTTTTCTAAAGCGTGCCGTCATTTCAGATTCGCTCATAGTCGTTCCTCCCTGCTTCTCATGCTCTTTCACGCCTTACTCCTTACTGCTTACTGCTCACTGCCCCACCGCTCACTGCTCACTGCTCACCGCTCACTGCTTTCCACTTCGCAACGTCAACGCCCTTCCACAGCAACCAAACGGTCATTATTAGCCCACCGGGAAACATCAACATCAGCAGCACGTCCGAGGCGTAAGCGGGCGCTAATATCATCAGAAAGTTCCTCACGACAAATCCTGTCCCGCCGATAGCCATTAGCACGGCGAGGAACTTGGGAAAATAACCTGAGTTCCACATCAAATACGCGCGCACAATCCAGCCCATGCCGTAGTAAGCGGTGAATATCATGCCGGCGAACCCATAGAATTTTAGCGACAGCAGTACCAATGAATTGAGTTGGTCCGGCGAAAAGGTCTGCAAATATCCCGAGTCTCTCATGATGAGTAGTGGCGAAAAATAAAAGAGCTCGGCGAACGCGAAAAGAGCGGTGCCCATAAGCCCGAAGAACGCGGCCAGCAACGATAGGTATTTGCTCACGGGTTTGAGCAATGCGTACAAGATCAGCGCCAACGCGATGTCGCACAACGACTCTATCAGGAAGCCCGCGAAACCCAGCCGGTACAGAAAGTCAAAATTCCTGAGGTTGGCGACCGTGGCGGCGGCGTCACCAGACACAATGAGTTTGGACGGAACGTAAGCTTCACCAAACCCACCCGCCACCAGCGAAACCAGGAACAGGATCCCGGCAATTCTTGCGTACCTCTGAACGTTCATACGTCCCTCCGTCAGCCTTTTTTGTTCTGCCTTATTCGGCCCTCAGCACTCAGTACTCAGCACTCAGCACTAGTATATAGACGAACAAGTAGGACGAATGTTGCAAGGTGAGCAAGAAACTGAGACTTGTTTTCATAGTGGTAGCGCCAGAGAAGCGCTGGCAGCTTCCTCGCCGCATGCGCGAGTGCTGCCCGCAAAGCAATCTTCTGTATTGTCTGTCACTTTCAGGTTTTCGATTGTCGGCGACGATACTTCTTCGTTATTATCTCCAACATGCCGGAAATTTCCATTCAAACTCCGCCAGGATTCAACGACCTACCGAAGGCTGAACAAGTGCGATACCTTCAGGCGCTGTGGGATCAGATTTCGGCAAATCCCGACGAGGTTCCTGTTCCTGAAAGTCACCTGCAATTGGCTGAAGAGCGTTTGCGCCGCTACCGCGAGGACCCTTCAACTGGGAAATCAGCATTCGATCTAATCGACCGACTCACACGAAAATCTAAGTGAAACGATATGAAATCGAAGCCGCGCCCGCGGTTGAGGCGGATGTTGAAGCCGCATTCGATTGGTATGAGAGCGAGGAGCCAGGACTTGGGTTTGAATTTCTTGAAGAACTTCGCGGTACTTATTATCGAATCCTCGATCAGCCGTTCGGCTATCATGATCTTCGCTCAGGAATTCGCCGCGCATTGACTCGCCGATTCCCATACGCTGTTTACTTCTCAATGGAAGACGAGACCATCGTAATCGTCGCTGTGCTAAGCACAGCGCGCGACCCCGCGGAGTGGCAGCGCCGAATCTAGAATTTCATTCTTCACCGCTTACTGCTTACGGCTCACTACTCAGTACTCACCACTCAGTACTTTGTTAGGTATAAGGAGCTTCACGCGTGGCTGAAAAAATATCTAGGTTGAGCCGGTGGAGACTGGGGAGCTGGCGAAAGCATAATGCCCTGGGCGTAAGCCCAGGATCAGCAAGAGAATGCGATCGGCGCAACCTAAG
This sequence comes from Pyrinomonadaceae bacterium, assembly GCA_035601415.1. GTDB lineage: Bacteria > Acidobacteriota > Blastocatellia > Pyrinomonadales > Pyrinomonadaceae > PSRF01. Next base: position 24,726 of record DATNOG010000057.1, read on the forward strand.
AGAACTTCGTAAGTCCGCGGAGCGGGCGTGAGCATAAAGCCTGGGGTGAAGCGCAGCGAAACCCCAGGATCGCCAAAGCCCAAAAACATTCCAGAGCCCGCGGAGCGGGCGAGAGCGCTTGCGACTATTGAACGTCACTCGTGATGATTCCGCTGTCGGCCGCTACGCGGGCTTTCAATATTTCGTCGACTGTCCCTGGGGTTCCGCTGCGCTTCACCCCAGGCTTTATGCTGACACCCGCTTCGCGGGTTGAAGCAATCTTTTTTTGAGATCGCAAATTGCGATCTCATACCCTCCGGCGCTGATTTTGAGGTTGCAAATTGCGACCTCAAAGATTCTGCCTCTGTCTTCGTTAGCTGAAACATAAAGTCTGCGGGAAACCGTTTGAGATTTCGTCGAACCTGTTGGTTAAAGCGCTTGGTTGGGAGTTCATACAACTCGGCCAAATCAACGTCGATCATGACCTTGTGGCCGCGAACTAAATAGATTCTCCGCTAATTTTGTGCGCGGCGCTCCAAGGGGATTGCACCGTCGATTGATGACAGCGAAGAGTATTTGGACGCCAACGTGGGGAAACAAAAGGCTGCAGTCTATTCACGAAGGCATGATTCGGTTAGAATCTCTGTCATGACACGACGAGTACTCTTATATCCGGGTGAAGATGGTTTTGTGGTCGCCGAAGTCCCGAGCCTTCCAGGCTGCATCAGCCAGGGAAAAACGCGCGAAGAGGCTCTCGACAACGTGCGCGAGGCGATCTCATTGCATGAAGAAGTTTTGCGCGAGCGTGGCGAGCCGTTGCCTGAAGATAAGGTTGAGTTAGTTGAGGTCGCTGCGTGAGCAAGCTGCCCGTCATCTCGGGCGCAGATTGTGTGAAGGCACTCCGCAAGATAGGGTTTGAAGTTTATCGACAACGTGGCAGCCACATCGTTCTCGTGCGCAAGTCGCCGCCCACCCAAACCACCGTCCTAATCATAAAGAACTCGACCGCGGCACGCTCCGCGCGATCATCCGCCAAACCGGTCTAACGGTCGAAGAATTCATAGCACTGCTTTGAGGGTTGTCTCCCCTTGCGGCTGCGAGAGTGATGATGCGTCTCCCGGCAAGTTTTACTTCCACTGCCACTCATCACTCATCACTGAGACTCGGGCACTGAGTACTCCGGCACTCAGTACTCATCACTCAGTACTCAGTACTCAGCACTGATCAGGTCCTTGGAAAGAAATTCGTTCTGCTTTGACGGTGCCTGTCAAATCAGGAGTGGCGACGGCGAACCTGAAGTCCAGTGTCTCGCGGAAACAGAACGTGGTTCCTCTCCCAATGGGAGAGGGCTAGGGTGAAGGTGCGCAGCAGAGCAAATGTGAGGCGCGAAGCGCCGAACCGCGTCCGCTCGAACTGGGGTTAGGGTGCATCTTGGACCAAGGTCGACCTACGTGCCCGCATTTAAGGCATCAATAGCGATACTACGCACGATCGCCGACGCGGGTAGTGCGCGAAGTGCTAGTCGGCCCGCAAGCTCTCGTGATCGGCTCGGCCACGTATTGACGTGTAACGTCATTGGGAGGTGCGGAATGGGAGTCGGGTTCCAAGCGGCCCGACGGTGGACCAGTTCGCCATCTACGAACCACCGGATCTCGCATGGGTCCCATTCGATCGCGAACCTATGCGCGGCTTTTGACGCATCAAACCCGAGCGGAATGGCTGCGGGCGTTCCCCGATAGCCGTAGTCGAACTTCGCGCCCTCTGCCCCCGGGTTATAGAACACATTGACCAAGACCCGGGTTGGGCGATTTCCCGTAATTTCAATATCGATCTCCTGCCGGGGCGAATCGCGGTGAAGGAAAAAGCCGGTCACTAAACCGGAAACATTTGTCGGTTTCAGAGTTGCTTCGAACCGCCCGTACAGGAAACTGTCTCTGCTCGAGACCGCTGCAGCGCTAAGATGCCGAACGCCAACGGACTCCTGAAGGACTGCGAGCGAGAGACCGCCGCCCGATTGCGCGGTGACGTTTGCTGGACGAAACAGTCCGAGGTTTCCAGGGAAGGTATCGTTTCGCAACAACCACCGCGTAGGCTGAACGTCGGCCAGATCGTCTTCGAAAACTACCCGCGATGCTAACGGCTCCGGCGGCTCCGATGCACTCGCGTTGATTCCTGCCCATCCCGCGTGCCGCTCCGCGACCCACGGTGATCGGTCGTGCCGAAGTCGCTTTGCTGGATTGGTCGTTCGCGTAGTGACCTCCGTGCGCCGAAGCCTTCGCTGTCCGATATCTCGAACAGCCGGGTAGGGCGCCACCGGCGGTGGAAGCCTCAAGAACTCGCAAAGCGCTCGCCAAGTGCGGGCATCTTCACCGTGCAGACGAACCACGTCGGCGCCTTTCAAGGTGTCAAGCATTTCGTCATTGTGGCGATTAAGCCTCCCTTTTACGTTATCAATCACGATGAATTTGGCGCGCGGATAGCGCAGCATGAGCCCGCGAACATTCGGCCTCAGTGAAGCTATGTTGACGTAGGCATTAAAAACGCAGCGGCCGCGACCAGCAATTAGGCTCTCGAACTCACATTCGGGGATTCGCTCCAGATCGCTGCAGCAACGATAGCCAAGCATCGAAAGGGCCATCGCGAGGGATGACAACCCAGATCCAGGGACTCCAAACGCGAACACGGGAGAATGGATCGGCCGCTGATGAAAAAGCGCCGTGTCGCCCTCGTCGAGGACGCCAATCCGGGTCAGGGACGGAAGGATCGAGTGCGAATTTGTTGAAGGGGTATCGAGACGCTGGTTGATCACTGAGCGGCGCAGAGCTCGCACGTCCATCTCTCGAAACTTGTGATTGATCCAGAGATCGATGGGGCCGCGGCTCGGGAGGAGTTCGAGCAATGCTTGAGCTCCTTTCTTCGACAGCACGTACCCAGACAGATACCAAAGCCCGCGTTCCGGTCGAAACACGTTCTTCGAAACCAGTTCCTTTGGAGCACCGTAGCGCACTTCATTATAAGACACATACAAGACATCAAAGGCAGGAGCTGTTCGATCAGCGTCTTCCATCTCTCGCCAAGCCTGATCGACGACTCGCCCAAAGCCGCGCTCGACCCATATGTCGTCCTCAAGTACAAGAGCATAGTGCGCTGTGGACCGAGCGATGGTTTTCCAGACACCGATGTGCGAGCGCGCAACGGCTATTTCTTCCCGACTCATTCTAATCGGGCGCGTTAGATCGAACGCATCAGGTACTGCATGAGGTTGCGGCTCGACAAAAAGCTGGTCGCCAAGCGTGTAGAAAGGTTCGATGTCACCGCCGTGGACCAACTGTTCTGCATCGGACTGCGCGTCGCACGCGGAGTACCGTAGAGCGCGGTCTGAGAGCGGCTTGCCCGAAGCGTCCAGGATGCGGGAGAGCTCGCGCAGCGCATTAGCCCAGCGTTGCGGTTGCCTGTCTAAATTGATAACTAAGATCGGACCGATGCCCGATTGCTGAGCGTCCGAGGGCGATACGAAAGCAAGGCACTGCTGTCGTGGTAGGTGCGTTCGGCATTTCAGGAACCAGAAATGGACAAAGCGCGACACACCGTGCAATGGTTTCGATTGGTTCATCCGGGACTATTCGTCGTTACGACGGAATCTTTGTTGATTGGAAAATCGCCAGTTTCGGGCGTCACTGCGGTAACTTAAGGGCCATCTTGAGACCGCAAGTGAATCCCAGTCTCGTAATACCACTAGATCGCTCTCCACACGTCCCGACGCAGTGCCAAGATCGAAAATCGACTTCGATAGATTTCCCGGTCCGGTCGCCGACTGAATCTCAGGCAGTAGGTCTTCGCCGGCGAGTTCGAGAAGATTAGTCGCCTGATGGAGTGCACGCTCGATGATCGGATGCCCCCTGTTTGCAATCATTGGATTGTTATTGAAGTAGAAAATCCAGCCAGGGTCGTAAGCATCAGTTTGAAGGAACGCGGATGGGTTCACCATCGTTCCAGAAGGGATGTCGTAGCAGAGCGGCTGGACTTTCAGCCGACCATCGTCGAACAGGCAGCCGATTTCTGAACCAACGCAGATATCGTCCGCATCGACATAGAAGCCGCCTTCGACCAATAGGTAGCACAACCGAAAGTAGTCGGCCTGCATGGCCGGATGGTAGCAACGTTCAAAGGCGCGCTCGTGGCGCGCATCCAATGAGCCACCGATAAACGCTTTAGCACTGCGCTCGTCGAACAAGCAATGTGTGAAGCCGCTGGTTGTCCAGCGGATCCACGAGGCGATGCACTCCTCGATATCCTCCGGCAACTCTCGCAGATCGTGCCAAAACTGCACGATCTTTCTGGGCGGACCTTGCTTATACCGATCGTTGATTGGAACGTTACCTACGGACCGCTGAACTAGCCGTCTGATGAATTCCGAGCGCTGTCGATGGTGCTCAACACTATCAGGCATACCTGCACAACTCGCGATGGCGATCGTGGCGATAGTACTTTATGCTCAAGAGAAATGCTTATGCTCACCGTTGCGCATGGCGAAAGGCATGCTACCTTGCCAAAAGTTGATCTACGAGGACTGATTGAGGATTAAGCGGAGGTCACAGCAACGTGAATATTATCTCGTATAACCCAGGCCATGACGGTGCGATTGCCTACCTGAAAGACACTCATTTGCTGGTTTCCATTGAGGCCGAAAAGAACTCTAACTACCGATATTCGCCGATATCCAGTCATGACGTGTTCAACGTTCTTGGCGAACTCGACGAAATGCCCGACGTTATTTGTACGGGTGGTTGGTGGCCACGCGAAAAGTACTTACTCGGGTCGCGTGCTCATGTTGGGTACCGTGGCTTATCGAAGAGCGAATTTGTCGTAGACCAACGGCGCCTGTTGGGGAGGCCAGTCCACTATTTCTCGTCCTCTCACGAGCGATCGCACCTGCTTTGCGCTTTCGGCATGTCATGTCTACCGAAAGGTACCCCGTGTTATGCGTTGGTATGGGAAGGGGCAATCGGTGCTTTCTACGAGATCGATTCTGAGCTGAACGTAACGCTGCTTGCCGACGTCCTAAATCAGCCGGGGAATCGCTATACCCTACTCTACGGCTTAGCCGATCCAACTTTCCCTAAGAATGCGCCCTTTTCTCGCTTTTCGGACGCAGGAAAGCTCATGGCCTTGGCCTCATTTTCAAATCGCAGCACACCTTCGGCTGAAGAGAAAAAGCTGATGGACTTTCTACTGAACAGTCCGTACCTCGAACTGAGTCCGTATGAAGACCTTGAGCATTCGCGATACTACAATGTGGGGGTGGACGATCGTGAATTTCGCAACTTCGCAGGCATTTATAGCAACAAGATCTTTGATGTCTTTTATCAATTCGCGAAATCGAATATAAAGAAAAGAATGCCGCTACTCATCTCAGGTGGATGTGGCCTGAATTGCGACTGGAATACCAAGTGGAAGGAGACCAGCCTTTTTACCGAGGTGTTCGTGCCGCCCGTGGCTAATGATTCGGGGTCGGCTATCGGGACAGCGATCGATGCCCAGTTTTATTTTACTGGGAATCCAAAGATCGATTGGAACGTCTACTCGGGCCTCAGCTTCATCACAGCCGGTTCTTTCGATGCGGCCCAGTATGACGTGTACGAGACAAACTATGAAATGATTGCCGACATGTTAGCAAACGACCTCATAGTCGGCTGGGTGAACGGAAAATACGAACTTGGGCCACGCGCGTTGGGAAACCGCTCGATTCTCGCTGCCCCATTCTACGAAAGTACTAGAGCGCGGCTAAATGAGATCAAGCAGCGTGAACAATTTCGTCCGATTGCGCCTGTCTGTCTAGAAGAAGAGGCTGCAAGATGGTTTGGCTGCGATCAAGAGAGTCCATTTATGCTTTACACACATCGTGTCAGAACGAACGCGTTAACTGCCGTTACCCACGTGAATGGGACTGCCCGCATTCAGACGGTGTCATTTTCGAGCAATCGAAATTTGTACGAGCTACTTACCGCATTCAAGGCACGTACTGGATACGGCGTCTTGTGTAACACCTCTTTGAATTTCAAAGGGAGAGGATTCATAAACAAGATAACTGATCTTTCGGAATATGCCCTAAAGCACAAGTTGGATGGTTTTGTGGTTGAGGAACGGACCTATCTCTTGAAGTCATCGAGGCGATATCAGGAATACTTGAGGCTGCCCAATTCTAAGAAAGACTAGATTGGGGTCAGGCTTGCGATTTTGCGATTCAAGCTTCGCACCCTCACCCTCCCCCAGAGGGAGAGGAATTGCGGTGTGGTACTGACCTCATGGCCACGATTGCGAAACAACGCGAATAAATTCTTTATGTCTCATGGATGTAATGTCGATCTGGTAAGCTCCCGTTCGACTCAATAATAAAATTCTGCAGCGCTGTACGAAATCTGCAGTTTTGTCCGGGCTGCTCTTTTAGCCGGGACCAAGAATCGCAACGTTGTTCAATAACTAAGCAAAAAAATAAGGAGAAAAGAAATAATGGCAACAAAACCGACACAAGAACAAGCCCAACTACATCTGCAGGTCTATGACTTGCGCCGCGAGGCCCGCTTGCGCCAGGCCCGTGATTGGTTTCAACAGAACTATTCCGCTGAAACAATCGATGATTTCATGCGCATCGCCCCGATGGGAACGGAGACCGGGACATACGTGGGCATGGTGATGGGCTATTGGGAACAAGCCTGCGCGCTACTTAACTATGGCCTGCTGCACGAAGATCTTTTCTTCGAGACCAGCGGCGAGTTCTTTGGTGTGTGGGAATTGCTGAAGCCTGTCGTGCCGCAATTCCGTAAGCAGTTTAAGGATCCGAACATGCTCACGAATCTGGAGAAGGCCGCTAAGCGTTTCGAGAAATGGTCGGAGCGCCGCGCTCCCGGCCATATTGCAACCATGAGGCAGTTCATGCAGCAGACGCGGAGTAAAGCTGCTTCAGCGGCAAAGGCCTAGGCAGTGTCCTAATTTCAGTTCACTCTGTGAAATCTTAGTGTGCTCTGTGTCTGTGGTTGATTAGCTGTTAACGAAATCCTCACCACAGACACAAAGAACACTGAGGACGCACAGAGAATTTCAGACCAAGATACTACCCACTTTATTGCTGGCTTCCGCTCCTGGTGTAACCTAATGCTATATTTCCTTCACCCCTCGCAGCTTTTTTGTCTTGTTTTTCCTCGATTGGCCCTCGATCGTTTGGAAAGTTCTTCACTGGAGGTGTGACAGATGGTTCATGAAATGATTGATGGAACGTATCGTCAAACTAATCTGCCGAACGAGTCGCCGGAATACCTTGCCAAGCGCGAGGAGCTGCGGCTGGCAGAAATTGAATTACTAAACATGCGTGAAAGAGTCGCCGCGCTGCGGCGCGCGTTGCCAAAGGGTGCGACCATTCAGGATTACGAGTTTCTTGAAGGCCCAACGTCCCTCGACGACGGCGATGCCCCGACAAAAACCGTGCGGTTGAGCGACCTGTTCACTACGCTAGATCGTTCGCTCGTGATTTACCACTTCATGTACGGAAAGAAGCAAACGACTGCGTGCCCAATGTGTACCGCCTGGATCGATGGCTACAATGGCGTTGCTCCTCACCTCGCGCAAAACGTGGACTTCGCGATTGTCGCGGCCGCTGATCCGTCCACGTTGCGCGCGCACGCGCGGAACAGGGGCTGGGACAAGCTACGTCTGCTTAGCGCAGGTTCCAGCACTTTCAAGTACGACCTCGGCAGCGAAGATAGCGAAGGACATCAGGACTCGACGATTTCGGTTTTCACGCGAGACAGCGACGGCACGTTGCGCCATTTTTACAGTGGCCATCCATGGTTGGCCGACGACGTCAAAGAGCGCGGCATTGATGAGTTGATTCCAGTTTGGAATATGTTGGACCTGACGCCGCAGGGACGCGGAACGTTTTATGCGTCGCTTGAGTACGGGACGAAGGTGCGGACGGCAGGGCAGACGGCAGGAGCAGTAGGCAGTAAGCAGTAGGCAGTAAGCAGTAAGCAGTAGGCAGTAGGCAGTAGGCAGTAGGCAGAAAAGCGTGAAGCGTAAATCGTGAATCGTGAATCGTAAATAGGAAGGCGAAGAGCGAAGGGCAGAGGGCAGAGGTCAGAGGTCAGAAGTCAGAGGACCAGAGGTCAGCAAAAGCCGGGTGACCGGATAGACGATGTTCCTCCGCTCGGCCCGTTTGAACCGGGCCGTGACACGAGAGAAACGCGGAGCGATCTCATTAGCACCGCGGTTTCAGCCCGGTGATCGAGATCGCACCAGATAATTCCGAAACCGTTTCAAACGGTTTCTCGCGAGCGCCGACAGAGAAACCGTTGAAACGGTTGGCTATGTCTAAGCTTCGCGTTCGACGAATAACGCTTTCAGCGTACTTATCTATGTCCAAACTGATGTGGCAGACACGGGACTCACTGCGGCCAACCATCGCGGCTAAGAGCGCGACGGAAGCGAAGAAATTTGACGCGTTGGGAGCGCAGGTCGAAGCGGCTAAGACGCCTGCCGATTACGCGCGAGTGGCGACGCTGGAGCTTGACGAAGTGGACAATCTGGAAAAGCTTTTCCACTAAGATATGAGTAGGTCAACTGAAGGGAACAAGTGAAATGACTTCGCTCACCAAAGAAAATACGCGTCTCGGCTTTATTGGCATCGGCAACATGGGAAGCCGTATGGCTAAACGTCTGCTCGAACACGGCTATCAACTTATGGCTTATAACCGCAGTCGTGAGAATGCCGAGGCATTGGTTAAGTACGGCGCCACGGTCGCCGACGGCATCGCTGAACTCGCATCCGAAGCGGACGCCATCTTGTCATCTCTTACCAACGATGATGCAGTCAAAAGTGTCTATACCGATGCAGACGGTGTCTTTGCTCATGTGCGTCGCGGCTCGGCGATAATCGAGATGAGCACCGTGTCGCCCGCGACTTCGCGCCAACTGTCCGATCTGAGTCGCAAGACCGGAGTGAAATTTCTGGACTCGCCGGTATCGGGCAGCACTCCTGCTGCTGAAGAGGGTACGTTGACGCTTTTCTGCGGCGGAGACGAAGACGTTTTTCAAGCCGCGCAATCAATCTTTAGCGCAATCGCCAAACAGTATTTTTATCTGGGTAGCAGCGGCTCAGGGACGGCGATGAAACTTGTCGCGAATACCTTGCTGGGAGTCGGAATGCAGGCGATTGCTGAGTCTGTTGCCCTGGGCCAGAAGGAAGGACTGGATCGTCATCGGCTATTTGAGGTGTTATCCCGAACGGCGGTGATTGCACCTGCGCATCTCGGCAAGCTCTCACGCGCTGATGCAAGAGACTACAGCGCTCAGTTTGCGATGCGGCTCATGAACAAGGATTTTCGTCTTGTTCTCGAAACCGCGGCCGCCGCCAAAGTACCAATGCCGGCAACTGAGGCAGCATTTCAGATGAACGCCGCGGAATTCAGCGAGGGCAAAGAGGAAGACTTCTCGGCAGTGATTGTGTTGATGGAGAGACTGGCGCATCTGGAAACATCGGATGCCGGAAATCG
>DATNOG010000058.1:0-13090 GCA_035601415.1 Pyrinomonadaceae bacterium
GTCGACTAGTTTGGCGGGCATGCAATCGCTTTACGATTTGGCGATGCCTGAACTCGACTATCCCTGCCTGTTGCAGGGCAGCGCCTCAAAAGGACGTTTGCTGGAAAGGTTTCGCCAGACTCCAAACGCCGTGCTGTTTGCAACGTCGAGTTTTTGGCAGGGCGTAGACGTGCGCGGCGAGCAGTTGTCCTGCGTAATCATCGACAAGCTGCCATTCGCTGTGCCGACCGATCCAATTGTGGCGGCACGCCAGCGCTATATTGAAGACGAAGGTGGCTCGAGCTTTTTTGAATACAGTGTGCCGCAGGCAATTATCAGTTTGAAGCAGGGACTGGGGCGGCTGATTCGCAGCACTACGGACCGCGGTGTGCTGGCCGTTCTCGACCCGCGTCTGAAGACAAAGAGCTACGGTCGATTGTTTTTAAAGAGCTTGCCGCAGTGTCGCGTGACCAGCAACATTGCTGACATCGCTAGCGTTTTTGAAAGGCATTCGAATGTCCAATGTCCGATGTCCAATGTCGCTGGTCTTTGATAATGCTTTTGGACTTTGGACATTGGACTTTGGACATTGGACTTTGGACGTTAGACTTGGGTCATGCCGGGACTATTTGAAGTAATGATCGAGCGCAACTTCTCAAGCGCGCATCAACTGCGCGGCTATAAGGGGAAGTGTGAAAACCTGCACGGCCACAATTACAGGATTGAGATTTATGCGCGTGGTCGCGAGCTGGACAACATCGGTTTGCTGGTTGATTTTGTGGAACTAAAAGCGGCTGCCGACGAAGTGGTCCAATATCTGGACCATCGAAACATCAACGAGCTCGATCCGTTCGTCGAGCTGCAACCCTCGGCAGAAAATCTCGCCAAATATGTTTTAGAGCGAGTAGCGTCTAAAGTCGGCGACGAGCGCGTGCAGATTTATAAAGTGAGATGCTTTGAGACACCGACCAGCGTGGCGACTTACGAAATTCAGTAGGCAGTAGGCAGAAGGCAGAAGGCAGTAGGCAGTAGGCAGTAGGCAGAAAGCAGAAGGCAGTAGGCAGAAGGCAGCGAGCAACTTTGCTTTTCTTTCTGCCTACTGCCTTCTGCCTACTGCCTTCTGCTTTTCACGCCTCATCAGCCATGGCAGGCATGCTTTGCACGAAAACCGGCGTTGATTCTTCTTCTCGATACTTTGGTATTCGTTGTCCTTCCATGCTGTCTGCCTTCCTGCCAGCTTTTCTCATGTAAGGCTTCTCGCAGAATCTAAAGAACAACCAGGCAAAGCCAATCGTCGCGGGCACCACAATCGCAAGCGCATTCGCCATCAGCGGCAGCTCTTTGATGCTAAACGACCACGATTGCATGATCACCAGTTCATGGGTGAGATAAAGAGAATAGGAAAAGACGCCAACGCTCGCCGCGGCGGTAACGCCTTTTGCAAAAAATTTACTGACAGCTCCTGGCTCGCTGAGTTGTCTGAGCCATGCATATTCAGCAGTAACCGCGCGATTCACGAGTACAAAGAAACCAAATCCCCACAGCGGATGCATCAGCAACCAACCCAGGTCGTGTGGCAGCGTATCCTTCTGTGTATTTGGCAGCAGCGATGAAATCGCTGAAGCCAAAATAATGGCCAGGCCGCCAAGCCATAAGCTTCGGCACCAGCGCGGCAGTTTTACTAAGCCAAATGCCGACTCCACCGCGATGGCTCCCAGCGCCCAGGTGAACCAATGGACCGCGGCAGCTTCGGGCACCGGCACACCAACTCCCGTTGAAACCCAGACGGCGTGACTGAAGAAAAACCAGCCGATGCGCGCCGTTGCGCAAATCGCCAAAGTCATTCCCCAGCCCCAACGCTTGCGCAGAAACAGCAATAGAAAGTATGCGAGGTAAAGTTGCTCTTCGATTGCGAGCGTCCAAAAGACACCGTTGATGCTATAGCAAGAATGCGGATCCAGATTGTGAAGCATCAACAGATGCATCACGACGTCGTAAACAAAAAAATGCGTGACATTGATGCCGGTCGTCAGCGCGGCCATCAACATGAACAATGCAAATGCGATCAGGTAGGGCGGATAGAGCCGGCGAATTCGGCGCCTCCAGAACGAGCCAAACTGAATTGACCTTTCCCGTCCTTCCGCTTTCGACTTGGCCCACTGCAGGTGAATACAGAAACCGGAGATGACGAAGAAAAGGAAGACGCCGATGTAACCGAACGAACTCAAAAACTGGATCAGTTTCACCGGCCACTGAAATAAGTTATGCGGCACGGCCTTTTGAGTCTGTGAGACTGCGTGATATAGCACGACGCCCAGCGCTGCCACGCCGCGAAGGGCGTCGATGCTTTGGAGACGACCTCCATTTAAGGATGAAGTGTTAGTTAAGTTCATTAAGGCGAGTTGTCATATGCCTCAGGTCAACCAACTCAAGCCCAAATCTTATACAAGAATTGGCTGTAAGGGTCATCTCTCACGGCGACCAGGGTATAAATGAAGCTCTCTCGTTCAAGCCCCATTATTTCGGCCGCGGTTGTGACAGTTCCGTCAGCCGCAGCCTTGGCTTTTGGCTTGCCGGAATCCATATCTTCAAACAGGGTGCAAACCTCCTGGGCGCCGCGCAAGGAGAAAGGGTATAACTCCTTAACCCGATCCTCAAAATAAACCCAGAGTAGGGCCTGGCTGATCGAATCAACCACAAAATTGAATTCCCGATTTGTTCTGATGGTTAGATCGATCGGATCTGTCCACGCCAACTCTGCGATGGTGCTGATGCCTTCGTTAAGGTAGCGCTCCGCGTTGGTCCGTCCGACGCACTGTAGTTTCTCAAGCTCCAGCGGCCCGCCTTTCTCGGCCTCCCCAATTTCCAGGCGTTGACTGACCAGGCGGCGCATCAGTTTGAGAAGCGTTGTCGTCGGGAAAGCGGCGAGCAGAAACGCCGTCCCAATTTGAACTTTTTCAGTCATAAGCGACGCCAAACTAATGCCAAGCGGAATTGCAATCAGGAACCTGTAGATCGCAGCGTAGACGTCGTGTGCGGTGAAGTCGCCGTTACGGAACCTCTCGAATTGATCGTAGAGCACCCAGGCGTACGCCCCGAGAAAGGCGCTGATTGCTATTTTGGGATAGGCTTTGGCGCCCGGCTCCCAGCCCAGCCATACATGAATCGAGTCGGAGGTTGCAATCATTCCGATTCCTGTCAGCAAGGCCAGCAGCGACAGTGGCAGCAGGTAATGGCGCTGGCCGTAGAGGCGGCCAAAGTCGTGCCTGAATCGAACCTCAATTTCTTGCGACGCGGCTTTTTTTGCGGCCCGTTTGCCCAGTCTCTTTTTTACCGTAGTGGGAAAGAACTGTTCGTAGTAAAGCTCAATTGCCTCTTTACCCAAACGGGCAAACAGAAAGTTGCGCCGGTTTGGCCAGGCAGTTCCCAGGTAAACAAGCGCGGGCAGCAGCAATATTACCCAGGCCAGGAAGCATGTTAGTTCAATGATGTCAACGTAACTCGCCAGCATGTTTGGTAAGGTCATTGGTGTGAGTTCCTTTTCCTAATAGCTTGCGCATCCTCAGGCCATCGCTTCCCGGAGCGTAATAGTTCGGCAAGACTTCTTCGACTTCGTACCCAAACCGCTCGTAGAGTGATCTGGCCGAACGATTTGTCCTTCTGACTTCGAGGGTTATCGAATGGCATTTGTCTTCGCGGGCCTTGGCTTCAAAGTACTTGAGTAGTGATGAGCCAATACCTTTATGTCGCAGCCCTGGTTTTACGGCCATCGAATAAATCTTTGCCGTTCGAAACCGCAGACCGTGATAGACGATGCCGGCAATGTAACCAACCAGCTCGTCCGGATCCTCAACCACGGCAAAGATTGATGAGGGGTTGTCATAATGGTATTGGAATTCGCGCGCAGTGAAACGGTGCGCTCTAAAGGATCGGTTTTCAATGGCGAGGAGTTTATCGAAATCCGACAACCGCGGGCGTCGAATTCGAAAATTTCTATGGGCAGCAGTTGCCACTTGCTATACAGATTTCGGTTGCGACCTCACGCCGACACTAATGACGCGACGTCGATATTATACTTCCTAATCTTACTGTAAAGCCGCGGGCGATAAATGCCCAGCAGGTTAGCCGCCGCCTGCTTGTTGCCGCCGGTGCGTTGCAATGTTTTCTCGATCACGAGGCGCTCAATGTCTTCGAGCGTCATGTTAGGCGGCACATCCCAGCCGGCGCCGGCCGGAGATCCTTCTGGCAGCGAGCCATTATCAAACGGCAGATCAACCGGCTCAATCTGATTTGCTTTCGCAAGTAACACCGCGCGCTCGATCACATTTTGCAACTCGCGCACGTTGCCTGGCCATGTGTGCGAGAAGAGTCTTTGATATGCAGCCTGGGAAACACCACTGATCGCGCGGTCGTATTTCTGCGCATACATATGCAGGAAGTGTTCGGTGAGCAACTGTATGTCATCGCTTCTTTCGCGCAGCGGCGGCACGTGAATGGTGATAGTTGAGATGCGATAGAACAGATCGTCGCGTAATAGTCCATCACGAATAGCGTCGGCAGGCGGACGATTGGTGGAGGAAATCAGACGAAAGTCAACGGCATAAGTTTTTTCTGAGCCAATCTTGCGGTAACTGCGCTCCTGCAAAACGCGTAAGAGTTTTGGCTGAAGTTCAACCGGCATTTCTGCGATTTCATCCAGCATCAGCGAGCCGCCGGCCGCATGTTGCACCAAACCTTCCTTGTCCGCGTGCGCGCCGGTAAACGCGCCTTTGGTGTGGCCAAACAGTTCAGATTCAATAAGCTCTTTCGGCAGCGCTGCGCAGTTGACTTTGATAAACGGCTTGCGCGCGCGCAACGAATTGTAATGAATGGCGTTGGCGATTAGCTCTTTACCGGTACCCGATTCACCAACGATCAAAACGTTCGCGTCCGATTTCGCTACCGATTCGATCGTCTCGTAGATCGTTTGCATCGATTTCGCGGCGCCGATAATGTTGAAATATTCCGAACGGGTCGAAAGCTGGCGCCGCATGTTTGCGTTCTCTGCCAACAACTCGCGCCGCTTCAATGCGTTTTCGACTCGCAGATGAAGTTCTTCAAAATCGAAGGGCTTGTCTACGAAATCAAAGGCACCTGCCTTGGTCGCCTCGACGGCTTTGGCTACCGAGCCATGTCCAGTGACCACGATTACTTCAGTTGTCGGTCGCGCATCTTTGATGTGACGCATGACTTCCAGGCCGTCGATATCCGGCAGTTGCAGATCGCAAATCGCCAGGTGATGACCGCCTTGATCAAACAATTCGATAGCTTCGGCGCCAGTGCCCGCCGTGTCCACTGAATAGCCTTCTTCCATTAAATTCTGCTTCAACGAGTCCGTCATCGTTGGCTCGTCGTCAACTATTAAGATTCGGACTTCCTTATTGTCCACGAAAAATCCTCCCCTGAACCGAAACCCTTTTGCTTACCCATTTGAAAAAACTAATTGACGAGTGGCAATCGCACACGCAAGTAGCCGTTGCGTCGCTCGGCTGAACCACCGTGCGCCTCGATCACCCTGGCCGCAAGCGACATGCGAATTTCATCAGTCCCGACAAACGAATGAAACGGATCGTGATCGATCGAATCCGAGACATGCCAGTCGATTATGCCGTCATGGCGTTGTCCTGTCTGCTCGCTGCTCAACCGGACCTTTAGCGCACCTTGCTTCTTTCCACCCTTAAACAATTTCACCGCGCCTATCGAGATCGACATTAACGCTTCGGCCAGCAACGCCGTGTCGACTTCGCCGAAGAGCGGCGCAGGCCCAGTATCAATCACGATCGGTGCTGCCTCGGTGGATGCATTTCCGCTCAACTTCGCAACTACTCCGCGCAGCATCTGCTGTAGATCGGTCGCGCCTTCCTTCTTGAGTGTAAGTGGCCGTCCGTACTCTGAAAGCAGCGAAAGATCCTCCGCTGTACGATCGATGCCGGCGATCAGCTTTTTGATCGTCTCTAACTCATCGGCAGGCCGCTCAGCCTTCTCAATCCGCTTGCGAAGAAACGTGGCATAGAGTTTGAGACCATTTAATTGATTTTTGAGATCGTGAACGATTTGAACCGAAGCCCGTCCCAGTGACTGCAAAGAGTCGTTGTCTTCAGATTCTGACAATAATGGCTTCATTTGAATCAGGCGAAGGCGCCGGGTTCCTTCAGATCGTCCTGGGGGAGGTCGTGCTGGGGCCAGCGATGTGTACTAATTGGACTCGGACACACTCAACTGAATATGTCGTATTTCGGTGCGCAATCTTAGCAAAAAAGAGCGGCGTATTCTAGTGATACAGATGTCACTCGGGTAGAGGCAACCAAACTGTTAACATGACTGCGGAATTCATCGATGAAAAAGGGCACACACCGGTGCGCAGCAATGAGGACGAAGCAACGGTTCTGTTGGTCGAAGACACTGAAGATAACCGGCAAATGATGGGGCGACTGTTGGAGATGAGTGGCTTCAGGGTTGTCGAAGCCACCAACGGCCGGGAAGCCGTAGAAGCCGCAGCTCGGGAAAATCCCAAAATAATTTTGATGGATCTAAGCCTGCCCTTTATCGACGGGCTGGCAGCCACCCGCCGGATTCGCGATCTGCCCGGGCTAAAGAATATCCCGATAGTTGCCGTTTCCGCGCACGACACCGCCGACTTCCACCATGAAGCACTTGCGGCCGGCTGCAATGCCTACATCACTAAGCCAATCGATTTTTCGGAGCTTGAAGAGGTCATGCGCCGGATGATCGCAAAAGTCCAGTAACAGAGAACCTTCCAGAAACCCCTGGCCTTCGGCCAAACAATGGAAACAGATTTTAGGTTGAGGTTGTCTAATGGGGTCTTGGGACCGGTAACCCGGCATTGCAAAATCCGATCGCCAGCAACTAGAATTCACCATCCATGGCGACATCTGAGCGACAGATTTCAGGACCGGACGACAACTCTCGTCGCAAGTTGATTATTATCGTTGCGGTAATCGCTGCCATAGTCATTGCTGTCGTCTTCTATTTCCTGATGCGCGCCAGCGGCGGCGGCTCAGGTGAGCCCACGTTGTCCAACGCGATTCGCGCGGGGTCGCCACAGTTCACTGAATTTCAATCAAAGATAGCTGTAGACGATGTCGAAGCGGATGAGGCTAAGCGAGCCCTGGGCGATATCGTGATGAGTTTGCACGGGACGGTTCGAAACTTTACCGGTCGAAGCCTGAACGGGTTGGAAATTACCGCCGCAGTCATAAATCATCAGGGACAACCGGTGAAGCAACGCACGGTCGTGGTCATTCCCGCGAGGCAGGCGGAACTCGAGCCGAACAAGACGATGCCGGTTCAGATTATGCTGGAAGGGATGACCGACGCTGATGATCGAGCGAACATTCGCATGGAAGTAACTGGTTTCAGATTCAAATAACCGCCGCGACAACTCGCAGCAACTCCGCTGCTAATTTCTGTCAACAAAAAGTTCTTCAAGCGACTGTCGCACGGGTTGCACGGTCAAAAGTTTCCCACCACATTTACGCAAGGCCACGAGCACGCTATCGACATCGCTCTCTTCTTTAAGTTCGACTCGCACACCGCCCGGAATGGCAGTCATTTGAAAATCGATGCCGGCCGCTAAATGAGTTTTCAATCCAGCTTCGTCAGTGCCGCTCACAACAACTTCTACGAGATTCTGTCCCGCGACCTGTTGCCGCAGCTCGTTAAGATAGCCGAGATTTGCGAGACGACCCCGTTTGAGAATTGCGACGCGGTCGCAAAGCACTTCAATGTCGGAAAGAATGTGTGAGCACATGAAAACCGTCTTGCCTTCTGCTCGCAATTCAGCGATCAGGTCGCGCACTTCGCGCCTGCCTATAGGATCCAAACCGCTCATCGGCTCGTCGAGAAAAACAATTTCGGGGTTGTTGACCAACGCCTGGGCCAAACCAACCCGCTGCAACATTCCTTTGGAAAACTTTCGCAACTGGGTGTTCCACTTGCTCTCGTCGAGCTTCACGCGTGAAAGCAGCGCTTTTGCTTGAGTGCTTCGCTCCGCTTTTGGAAGACCAAAAATCTCGCCGCAGAATTTTAGAAATTCAAGCGCGCTGAGGTAATCGTAGAAGTAAGGATTTTCAGGCAAGTATCCTATGCGACTGTGCATGGAGACTTCACTGATGTCATGGCCGAGAATCTTGGCACTGCCTTCAGTAGGAAAGATTAATCTCATCAGCAGCTTTAGCGTGGTCGTTTTCCCGGCGCCGTTAGCGCCCAGGAATCCAAATATCTCGCCCTGATTAACTGTCAGGGACAGCCCGTCCAGCGCGCGTACCTTCTTCTTGCGCCAAAACCCGACTTCGTAATCCTTTTGCAAATTGTTTATTTCAACGACGCTCGTCATAGGTTTATTAGGTAACGGTTTGTCTCTTAAGCCAAGAGTCTTTACTTGCCTGGCACTGCCGATTTTGGATCAAGCTCGACTTCGCACTTTGTGTTGTCCAAGACGTAAGGAGTGCCTGACCGATCGAGTGGTGCTCCCGAGGCATCTACACGCAATCGCAAAGCGCGGAATACCGGCTCAACCTCTCTCCACGATGAAGGACAACGGCCGGACCGTAATTGATAAGCCGCCAGGATCTTTCGCAACCCATCTCTCTCATCAAGTGAATCCAAACGCATGAGATGGCGGCGCGCCATTTCTTTGACCTGTTCGTCACCGGCCTCTTGATACATGTGCAGGTAAATTTCTCGAGCGGTGGCCGGGCTGCTGCCCTCAGCTAGCATCTTTGCTTTCATCGCTTCCATCCAGGGCGGCGAGCCGGGAATGGTTGCGCCTCGGCTATAAGCTTCCGCCGCGGCTCTGAAATCTTTTTGCTGCCAGTAGATATAGCCAAGGTGTTGATAGAGCCGCCACGCGGAAGGGTTGGCAGCAATCCCTTTGTTGATGATGCGAACAGCATTTTCAACATTGACGCCGGGAAGAACCACCGCCGCGTATTCGTAAGGCTCCATGAAATCAGGATCCAAAGTGGTTGCAGCGTCCAGCAAGGGCGCGAGCAATTTGAGATTCAACGGTGACATGTTATCCAGCCGGATGTTCTCGTGAGTATTCAGGAGTTTGCCGCCTACATACTGAAGTGAACGCATCCAGTACCAATCTGCGGCCAGGCCATTGAACCCAAGACTCATGCGCCGGACTGTTGCGCCCTGGAGATAAAGTTGCTCTTCCTCGACTATGGCGTTAGTCGGCGGTCGGTGAGAATCAATCCATTGTGATAGGCCGACTGCGCTCGCCAGACCGATAAGAATTATTGACAGCAAAACCACGTCGCCGCCTGAAGGTTCGTTCTTCATTTGAAATTACGCCGGCTAAAGATCAACGTAGCAACCGCCAGGATTACCACGATGTAAATCAGAGCATAGACAATCGACGCACCCGCTTGCGCCGCCGGCGGCACCTGGCCGTGAGCTGCGGGCGTAATGAAGCTGAGATTCGCGAGATTAGGCAGAAGATAATAAAGAGATCTAAAAAGCCAGCGCGCGGCAACGCTCCCCATCGAATTCGCGAGGCCCTTGAGATCAGCGCTGAAGTGGCCAATGATAAAAACAAAAAAAGTGAGGAGCGCTGAGAGAGCCGGTGATGAGAAACAAGAGAAGAGCAGCGCAACACCGGTGAGAATCATTAGCTCGATATAGATGAGCAGAATCGCCGGCCAAATGCTGAGCGCCAACGGATCCCAGCCGCGACTCACATAAAGCAGCGCCAGCGAGACGCCGGCTCCCATGACGATTACATTTACCAGCAGCGTCAGGCACAGGCCCAGGTACTTTCCCACCAGGAACTCGCCGCGGCCCACGGGCTTTGCAAATATCGCGTAGACTGTTCGCCTTTCAATCTCTTTGTAGACCAGGCCGACTCCCACAAAGATTGCAATGAAAACGCCGAACAACAGCATGGCGCTCAGTCCAAGATCAACGATTATCTTTCGTTCTTGTCCGCCTGAAAGTTCACCAATGAAAACTGCTGCTCCCGTGAGCAGCAACACAAACAACACGAGGTTATAGAGCACTCGATCGCGCACTGCTTCACGAAAAGTGTTGCGCGCAATACTGGCAATTTGTTTCCAACCAACTGTAGGTGCCGCACTAACCCTGACCGGCCCGATTTGTGAAATGGCTTGCGTCATCTTCTTAGCGTTGCAGCGATTATCAAGTTTGCGGTTTGAGAAATCTCCAGAGAACGCGCACAAAATACCACACCAGGCCATTGCCGCCGTGCTTTTGTTTCCAGAGACTTCCGGCTAAACGCGCCTAAATGCGCGGGCAAAGAAAGCCTCGCGAGCAAAAAGAAAATCGAAACCGTAAAAAGAAGAAAAAAAGGGCGAGAGCGTTTCGCTCTGCGCCCCTGTGAAGAGAGTGGGAACTGATTTCAGTTCAATTAGTTTCCAATAGCTGTTCCAGTGTTGCCGGTCATTGCAGTCGTACTGGCCGCCGTATAGGTAATCATGCCGGTGGCGTCAGACGCGAAGTTCCGAGTACCAGTTGCCGCCAAACCGCTGGCGACAGACGTGGAGGCGGTTACGAGATACTGCGAGTTGGGGGTGGTGGCGTCTGGGGTGGCAACGAACTTGTAGCCACTTTTCGGTGTGGTACCGCTGCCCGATAAGGCTGCGTCAACAAGTCCAGCACCGTTGAGGTTGGCAAGAGTGCCATATGCACCGGCGCCGGTGGTGGCCTGGTAGGTCGCCTCGGCACTGGTTAGTGTTCGGACCGACGCGACGGCCGAACCTTCGTTAGCCGCACGCTTGGAAGCGAGCAGGTTGGGGATGGCGATGGCGGCGATAATGCCGATGATCGCGACGACGATGAGCAACTCAATCAGTGAGAAGCCTTCTTGGCGTTTGTTCGTATTCATTTCTTTATTCGAGCTCCTTAAAAGAGAAAGGGTTAGGGTTTCTCGCGCCAGCGGCCTTCGTCATCACGATGGGTGCCGCGCAGAGCGCGAAGTAGCTGTTAGGTTAATAACAATCGGCGTGCCACGAAGGACTCTTGGCGAATGGGCGTAATTCGCGGACTTTTGGCGGGTTGAAAGAGCGGAGGTGGCGAGTACGGAACCAACTGACAAACCATGGCAGTTAACTGCTGACGATATTCGGCAAAACTGGAACTGGACTCTTCTGGACAAAAGACACCCGCGCAAGAAAAGGGGGCGAGAGCGTTATGCTCTCGCCCCTGTGAAGAGATTAGGAACTTACTTTGGTTCCAGTTAGTTTCCAATGACTGATCCAGCGGCACTGGTCATGGCAGTAGTGCTGGCTGCGGCGTAATAAATAACACCGGTTGCATCGGAGGCGAAGTTACGGGTACCCGTGGCTGCCAGGCCGCTCGCTACGGAGGTGGACGCGGTCGCTAGATACTGCGCGTTTGGCGTGGTGGCGTCGGGGGTGGCAACGAATTTGTAACCGCTCTTGGGCGTGGTACCGCTGCCCGATAAAGCTGAGTCGATAAGTCCAGCACCATTAAGGGCTGTCAGATCACCATACGCTCCGGCACCGGTGGTGGACTGGTAGGTCGCCTCGGCACTGGTTAGTGTTCGCACAGACGCGATGGCCGAACCTTCGTTAGCCGCACGCTTGGAGGCGAGTAGGTTGGGGATGGCGATGGCGGCGATAATGCCGATGATCGCGACGACGATGAGCAACTCAATCAGTGAGAAGCCTTCTTGGCGTTTGTTCGTGTTCATTTCTTTGTTCGTGCTCCTTAAAAGAGAAAGTGGTTAGGGTTTCTCGCGCCAACGGCCTTCGTCATCACAATAGAGTGCCGCGCAGAGCGCGAAGTGTCGGCTACCTGAATAACAAGGGGCGTGCCACGGTATTGTTTTGGCGAAAGTAGTAGAACTGTTAGGCTTTTGAGCATTATGGTCTTCAACCCAAGTGGTCGATTCCATGAGTGACAAAATCCGGCAGTGAAGTAATGACGATTTCCGGCAACCTCGCGACTTCATTGTCTGATACGGGCCGCTTTGAGCATTCCTCCGATTTTCGCCGGCAAGAGAATAAGGAGCGAGAGCCTTAGGCTCCGCTCCCTGAGATGGATTCCAGAATGGATTCAAGTTCTAACTAGTTTCCAATGGGTGTTCCATTGTTGCCGGTCATGGCGGTGGTGCTTGCCGTGGCGTAAGTAACAACGCCGGTTGAATCGGAGGCAAAGTTGCGAGATCCGGTGGCAGTCACACCACTGGCGACCGACGTGGAGGCGGTAGTTAGGTATTGGGAATTCGGAGTGGTGGCGTCTGCGTCGGCGGTGAAAGCGTAGCCGCTCTTCGGTGCGGCGATGGTGCTGCCGGACAAAGCGGAGTCAACGAGACCCGCGGTGTTGAGGTTAGCCAAGCTGCCGTACGAGCCGACGCCAGTGGTGGCCTGGTAAGTGGCCTCGGCGCTGGTGATCGTGCGCACAGACGCGACGGCCGAGCCTTCGTTAGCGGCACGCTTGGAAGCGAGCAGATTCGGCACGGCGATGGCGGAGATAATGCCAACAATCGCGACGACAAGTAGCAACTCAATCAGTGAGAAACCTTGATGGCGTTTGTGCAAGTTCATTTCTCTATTCATGCTCCATAAAATCAAGAGCCTAAGGTTTCTCGCCTCAGTCCGTCGTCATCACAACCGGGAACTCAAAGGGCGCGATAGGTCAGGTAGGGCAAATACAATGACCGTGCCACGTGGGGGTAGCCGGAAAACGTAAGAATTGTTAGCGTTTTGCAGTTACGCTCTTGAATCGGCTCGCGGGAGCCCCCTACTGCTGACAAATTTCGCCATTAACCTAATGACGGTCTCCGGCACTCTTGGGGCTGACGATTAGACAGAGAGGGTAAGCAAAATCAAGGTTCGCCGGCGCCGGCGGCAAATTCGGATTCGTCATCTTCACGGCGACGAATTGCGGGGTCAGAAGAGCGGCGGCGCGGCGTTGAATCAAAATTACGGCGTTCGTCGCGCATCTGCGCCGTCAACCCGCGAATACCGTGCTTGTCGAGTAAGTGCCGTAGTGATCGGACTGAAAGACCCAGCAGCTCCGCGGCATTGGTTTGGTTTCCTACTTTTCGCCGCAGTGCTTCAAG
>DATNOG010000059.1:0-7102 GCA_035601415.1 Pyrinomonadaceae bacterium
AAACCGATGATGGGTCGCATCTATTATCTACAAGCCGACAATCGCACTATCTATGCTTTGCGCTTTACCGGCTTGCGCGACAAACTCGCGCGCATCCGCAATCAGACGGACTCGATTGCGCGAAGTTTTAAGTTAAAGTAATTTACGTTTAGTCGGGGAATAATGTGGCCGCCAGGTGCAAGCAAACACTGGCGGCCTTTTTTGCGTTACAATTCCCAAAACAGATGAAGCTCCAGCTGGCACCAGGTCTGGCAATAAGAAAATCGCCGATTGAAGGTAAGGGATGCTTTTCTGTTGTTGCCTTCAAACGCGCGCGGAAGATTGCTGAATACAGTGGTGAGCGAATTACAAACGCCGAGGCAAAGCGTCGGTCACTGCGACGAAAACTGCGCATCTGTGAGATTGATAATCGCTGGAGTCTCGACGGCAGCCGTGGCGGCAACGGCACGCATTACATCAATCACTCATGCGAACCGAACGCCTTCATGAAGATTCTCTACGGCCATATTCTGTTTATCGGGCTGCGCGATATCCGGCCCGGCGAGGAAATCACGATCGACTACGAATCGACGCTGCACTCAAATAAAAAAAGGTGCGTCTGTGGCGCACCATCCTGCCGAAAAACGATTAACAGGCTCGACTAGGCCTAATGAATCGAGACTTTCGCCCGGCCACTTAGCTTGGAGCGAACGATGTCGCGGAATACTGGAATATCGGCGGGTTGAAATCCCCTCTTGGGAAGGATTCCAACTTCAAAACGATTTAGGTAGATTAGAAAGTATCCGGGTTTTTCAATTACTTGCATGACGTCTTTCCACGCGGTATGACTGAAACTTTCACCAAAGGCTGAGTCGTAACCATCACTACTTGATTTGAACGTGAATTGAGGTTGCCGCTGGGAGGCAGTGAGTGCCGAAACATATTTCGTGGAGGTGGCGTGCAATCGCAAAATCTGCCCGCCCAGCGCGACCAGGGGTAGGCCGATAAAGAGTGGTAATGTTTGCAGGAATATTGTTTCCTCACCAATTATGATGAACAAGTAAGCCAAGGGCAGAACAAGAGTTAAGACAAGAATGACTCCAATCAAGAGTCGCCATTTAGCAAGTTCCATGTTTGCACGAAACATATCTCGGCCATTAATTTCGAAGTCCACAAGGACACTGTCATCGTCGTTCGTAGCCATGTTGCAGTGCTCAGAGCCGGGGCAAAGTGAAACTGAACTTCGATCCTCGTCCCACTTCCGACTCCAGTCCTACTGTGCCACCGTGCTGTTCGACCACTTCGCGAACGAACGATAGACCCAGACCGGTGGACTCTTCGTCTTTTTCCTGTCCTTCGCGCACGACGCGATAAAACTTCTCCCAGACGCGATCGCGAGCTTCAGTAGGAATGCCATAGCCGCGGTCCTCCACGCTCAGTCTCACTGTTTCAGCCTCCAGCGCGGTCGAGAGGATAACCGTGGTGCGCTCGGGACTGTACTTGATTGCATTGCTAACAAGGTTCTTAACCGCCTGCGTGATCATGCCCTTGTCGGCAGCGACCGGCGGCAAGCATTCGGTTGGTTGCTCCACCAGACGGATGCGCCGCTTCTTTGCCACCGGTTGCAACGTGGCGATCGTTTCCTTGACGACTTCATCGAGGCGAAGAGGAATCTTCAAAACTTCCTGCTTGTCCTTGCGTTGCAGCTTTGTCAATGCCAGGAACGTATTGATCATTCGCGAAAGCCGTTGCGCCTCGTTGGCGATGATTGTGACAAACTCTTTTGCCTGCTCCGGCAACTGCTGGTCCGCCGCCAATAATTCTGCGAAACCGTTGATACTAGTCAGCGGCGTGCGTAGCTCATGCGACATCAAAGAAATCATGTCACTCTTCAATTGCTCATACTCTTTGATTCGCGTGAGGTCTTTGACGACAACCGCCAGACAAAGTGGTTGCGGTGTCTTTTGAGCCTTCTTTGAATCGTCGAACACCAGCGAGATGCGCAAGCCCAGCGTCTCGTTGCGTTCCGTATTCTGGAGCTCGCTTTCATAAGCCTGACCGGTTTGCAGCACTCGCCGCACGGCAATCGCCGGCTCGTCGAATACATCCGTCCGAAGCTTATCCAGCAAATCAAAAATGCTTATCCCGCTGATATCTGAGCCCACGAGTCCAGCCAATCTCCGCAATTCTTCGTTCGCATGCGCAATCCGGCCATCGAGATAAGCTAGCGCCACGCCATCGCCGATCTCTCCCAGTGCGCTAATGCCCACGCGCTGCTCGAGCAGTGCGCCGTTAAGAACGTAAAGAGAGTCGAGACGTTTGCGCGAGGCGGTCACCGAAAGAAAATCCAACTGGCCGGGTCGGCGGCTGGCTTTTGCCACTTGGTCGCGTTGCAGGTTGCGCGCCATTTGTCCGCCAACCGCAAATAGCAAAGCGCAATCATCTTCATCAAATTCCTGGCTCGCACGAATGAGGAGTGCACCAACGGTTCGACCTTCATGGCGCAGGGGCAGTGCGATATTAGTCGCAGTTTCAGCCGGCCCAGTTTTTTCAACTATGATCTCACGAGTCGCCATTGCGCGTTCGCACAGTTTTACGCCATCTCGCCATGCTGAATTTCGTCCCAGGTCAGGCACGATTACACTCGCGGCGCGCAGGCGAGCAGACGAAATGAGCCGGCCGTCTGGGTCGCGACGGAAGACAACTGCTTCGGTCGGTGATAACACAGTGTCCAACAGTTTCAATCCGCTGATTAATCTGTGGTCGCCTTCATTGGATCGAGATCCCATTTTGAATGAAGACGCGGTCAACTTTTCGGTGAACTCGATGTCTTGCCGACGCAGCAGATTGAACTGGCCGATGGCCCCGCTGAACAGAACAGCAACCGCGAGCGAAAGAAACATGATGTCTCGGGAAAACAACCAGGAGACGATGAAGCCAACCACTCCAAGTGCCAACAGCGTCCCCGCCACGTAAACAGATGTGCGCCGGACTCCAAACCGGTCAACAGCCATGGCGACCAGGAACGCGGCTGCCGTTATCGTTAAAACGGTGAGCCAGGAGTTAGCGAATAACGGCAAAGGACTTTGGTTCGTCGGCGTGATCAGAAGCAGGTTTTGGAGTGACGACACGGCGCCACTCCGGACCAAGCCGAAACCAATCGCCGCAGAGAACACGGCAATTGCACAGTTAGTCGAAACAGATTTGAAGTAAGAAACTAGCAAGGTGGATGTGATCTGGTCGCGAGAGAGTGACTTAGGCTCGTTGGATGAGCTTTGCCGTGGGAACAAAGCCTGCCCGATTATACATTGTTGACCGCGGCTTATCTAGTTAAAACCGCAGAGTTTCGGCAGGAAAATCTATGGTTTCAGGAGTTTCAAGGCGGTTATCAAGTCCGACTCGTCGGAAATATCGACGGTACGCAGATCCAGCAACACATGCCCATCCGCGATTCGGGTGATGACGGGAGGGGAAGCAGCGCGCAGTCTACTCGCTATCTCGTTGGCGTTCAGTGTTTCATGATCCAATGCGACCAGTGCCGTTGACGGATGTACGTTTGGACCTGAGCCGCCGCCGACGGCCGAGTGGCCTTCGATCATTTTGGCTTTCAAACCTGAAGGACCAGCTTCCTCCAAACGCCGGATCAAGTTGCCCGCTCGCTTCTCTATCGCCTCGGCGCTTAGCGATAACATGTGTAAGGTGGGAATTTCGTCGAATGCGCCGCGCCGATGCGTGTCGAGTGTTGCTTCCAACGCTGCTAGGCACAATTTATCAGCGCGCAACGCCCGATAAAGCGGATTACTGCGGAGGCGTTCAATGACTTTGCGGCGGCCGACAATCAACCCAGCCTGTGGTCCGCCCAACAACTTATCACCGCTGAAGGAAACGACATCTGCGCCCGCGGCTAAAGAGTCACTGATGATCGGCTCATCGCCCAACCCATATCTTGTGAGATCCGCGATTGCTCCTGAGCCGGCATCTTCATAAAGAAATAACCCGGCTTCATGTGCTAGTGACGAAAGAGTAGCGAGATCGGGTGAAGTAGTGAAACCAACAATGCGATAGTTTGAGGGATGCACCCGCATTAGCAGACGCGTGGTTTCGTTAATCGCTTGACGATAATCCTCGAGCCGGGTGCGATTTGTGGTGCCGACTTCAATCATGCGCGTGCCGGAGTTTGACATTACGTCTGGCACGCGAAAGTCGCCGCCAATTTCTACGAGCTCACCGCGAGACACAATTGTCTCGCCGTCGTGGGCCAGCACTGTGAGAATGAGTAGCGCTGCCGAGGCGCAATTATTGACAATCAGCGCAGCCTCCGCACCCGTTAGCTGGACCAGCAATTCTTCCGCGCGGCCGCCACGCCTGCCACGTTCGCCAGTGCTCAGATCGTACTCGAGTGTGCAGTAGCCGGCTGCCTCTTTTGCAACTGCCGTCCTGGCAGCCGCAGAAAGCGGAGCGCGTCCGAGGTTGGTATGCAGGATCACACCGGTCGCGTTTATTACACGACTGAAGCCACCCAGCGCTTCACGCGCGCCTGCCTTTTGCAGCTGTTGAATTCCCACCACGAGCAACGCTTCTCTCGATCTACCTCTTAGCGCACCAGACTCAATTTGCGCACGCATCTGGTCGGTGATTTCGCGAGCCATAACGGTAAGCCGCTGAACGCCGACCGCGGGGCGAAGCTCGAGGGCAGCGTCGGACCGCAGTAATTGATCAACCGAAGGGATCGCCCGCAAACTGGCAGTGGCTGGATTGGACATAGCGAAGAATTTGCCTGGTGGTTTCGTAGGATAGCCGTTGTTTAGTTGGCTGGCAAACGACATTGGTCCATTACGAATCTCTAGAAAAAGAGCGATTGTTCGACATAATTATTGACACGTTGCTTTTGAAACGCCTAGACTCATCTTAGCGCGTCTGGTTCGGCGCGTCCCGCCCGTTTCCGACCTCTCAAGGAGAATTCATCCATTGGCAAAGCCCGATAACAAACTTTTCCGTTCGCAATTAAGATCTAAGACCAGATTCGCCGGTGAGGTTGAAGCCTCGATCGATGACCAGCTGACGAGGCTCGAGGAAGACATTCGCCGTTTGAAAATCGAATTTGATGTCTTCTTCAATGGCGCCTCAAAGCGGCCTCCTTACGATACGAAGGGTCGCGTGGAAACCGTGATCAAACGACTGGGCGACGATCGGACTCTCAGTTATGCGCAGCGATATCGCTACGGTTCTCTGGCTTCGCGTTATAACGCTTTCCGCGATTTGTGGCGACGCACAATGCAGGGACGTGAAGAAGGCCGCGACGCTGTAGTTGCCGCCAGGGCCCAGGCTAAGCAGCAAGCAGTCGATGGCTTCAGGAGAACAGACTTCGTTTGCGACGACGCACACAAAGATGTGGAGTTGGTAAAGAATCTTTATGGTGCGCTACTGGAAGCAAAGAAAGTATGCGGCGAGCCTGTTGAAGACTTTTCTTTTCCGCGTTTTCATCGCTTGATAGCGTCGCAGGCTGATGGGCTCAAAGAGCGTCTGGGATGCAAAAAGGTTTTTTTCTCAATTGATGTCGAGGGTGGTCACGTGAGTTTTAAGGCGCGGGGAGAAAGAGGCTAGAGCAAAGTTAAGCGATATTAGAAATAGAAAAGGCAACCAAGTGTTGGTTGCCTTTCTTTTTTGGCGCTTACCGGACCGAAAGACCGGAAGCGGTCAGTGGCGTTGCTAGAGCAAGCCGGGGAGACTTACATCTTGATCACTTTCTCAGCCTGCGGGCCTTTGGGACCCTGCGTCACCTCGAATTCAACTTCCTGGCCCTCTTCGAGGGTCTTGAAGCCGTCTCCTTGAATGGCGCTATAGTGAACAAAGATGTCTGAAGAGCCTGGCTGTTCGATGAAGCCATAGCCCTTCGAATTGTTAAACCACTTGACCTTACCGGTTATTCTAGACATAACACGAATCCTCCTAACGATTCGGTAAAACGGGGCGAGAGCTTTGGGCTTTCGCGCTGCCTGGGTTAAAGCTTGTGAGCCGGACGCGCCTTTTGAGCGAATACGGAGGCACAATCAAAAAATGCATGGTGAATAGCGCTTTCGGCGCGATTCATCATGCACACTAACGGGGGCTGACTACAAAACACATTGCTGTAAAGCTTGTATCGCGAAAAACTTAGGAAATAATGCAGAGGTTTTCTCTGAACGCGGCGCATACTAATTGAAAGCAAATTCGCGTGTCAAGACAAAAAACCTAATGTATTGCGCTGGTGAGCAGGTACTGCAATGGATCCACCGGCTCATCGTTGATGCGAACCTCATAGTGAAGATGCGGCCCGGTAGATCGTCCCGTCGAGCCCACCCTGCCAATAAACTGACTGCGTTTGACCCACTGGCCCTGAGCAACATCGATCTGCGATAGGTGGCCGTAACGAGTTGTCAAACCACCCCCATGGTCGATGACGATCAGTTGGCCATAACCATTTTGCCAACCAACAAAGGTAATAGTGCCGCTGGCACCGGCGACTACCGGATCACCAGGGGCCGCGTCGATGTCTTGTCCCGAATGAAATTCGTAAGAACTGCCACCAAAAGGATTTCTCCTTCCGCCAAATCCGCTTTCCAACTTGCCAATCACCGGCCAGACTGAAGGTGTGTAACCACGTTCTCGCAAGACAGTTTCGAAAGCTCGCATCTTACGTTCGAGCTGGCTCATTTTGCCGGAAAGCGCCGCTAAACCACTTTCATCCAGTGGCAATGCCGGACCGCCGGTGCCGGGAAGGGGTGTCTGGTCGTTAACAACTCCGGACTTTTCGGCAAGCTTGCGCGACGTGTCTTCGACGGCTTCAACGCGATTGTTCAGTTCGTTCAATTCCATACGCTGCTTTTCGTTTTCGGCGCGCAATCGTTGATTTTCCAGTTCCGTGCGCAAATGGGCTGCTTGCTGTGTCAGCCCATAAAAGCCGTAGAGCGAACCACCAAAAACGGTCGCCGCAATGAGCGCAAGAATTCTAAGCGAGCGTTTTTCAACACAGAATCTACGAATTTGAGCGCTGGAGCGGGGGGTATGAGCGATTATGAACGCATAAAAACGGTCGTCTCTGGCCATCAATGTGTCTCCGATCGCGTCGGCGCAAAAAGCCAAA
>DATNOG010000060.1:0-4506 GCA_035601415.1 Pyrinomonadaceae bacterium
CGCCAGCGCATCCTGCTTGCCCAGATCTTCTCCATAACGAGATGAGTCTTGCGCAACCAGGATCAACTCCTTGACACCCTCTTCCGCCAGTTGCTGTGCTTCGGCAACGATGGAACCAAAGCGCCGGCTGCGGAAATGACCACGCATCTGCGGAATGAAACAGAAGGCACAGGGGCGATCGCAACCCTCGGCGATTTTTATGAATGCGTAATGCGAAGGCGTTGCCAACACACGCGGCGTAGATTCATCGTAGAGATACGTCGCGCTTTGATTGCCGAGCGGAATTGCTGGAAGCGAACGAGTATTTGTCTGCGGATCGCAAACCGCAAGAATATCGTTAATCTGGCTGGTGCCGATGAAGGCGTCAACCTCAGGCATTGATGCCTTTAGTTCACCGCGATAGCGCTCAACCAAACAGCCCGCCACTACCAATCGCGTTGCCCGGCCGTTGGTTTTAAGTTGCGCCGCCTCGATAATCGCTTCGATCGATTCCTTCTTTGCCGAATCGATGAAGCCACAGGTATTTACAACCACCGTGTCCGCGTCTTCCGCGTTCGCCGTAATCTGATAACCCTTTTGCTGCAGCTGGCCCATCATCACCTCGCTGTCGACGAGGTTTTTGGGACAACCGAGACTAATAAATCCGACTTTATTCATAACTAGCGAATCCTGAAATCGTAAATAGAAAACTGGGCAGTATTGAGTGCTGCTGTCATTCGAAAGTTTCTTCGAGTTTTGTGAGCGCCCGCTCAATCTCCTTCAGTTCTTCCGCTGACAACCGTTGGCGGCCAAATCTGACTCGGTTGTACGCTCGTGTGATGGTCCACGCTTCGGGGACGTCGAGCCTGCCGGCAAACTCCAGCGGCGTCAAATCGGTGTCGCGCTGGATCCCACGCTGGGCCAACACAGTCGTAAGGCGTTGATAAAACTCCACCATTGATTCGTCATGATTGGATTCCTGGTCGAAACGTCCCAACATCCGACGCCAGCCAAAACGCCTTATGCGACGCGCCAACAGAAAAAGAAGCAGGGCAACAACCAGTGTAATACCTACGGGAATGATGCCACGGAAATCTGACGGCAGCATCTGAACAGTTCTGTTAAAGACAACTGAACCAAAATGGCGAAACTTCAACAGCCGGTTCTGCAGCGAGGTTGCCAGCGAGCGCTGTTCCTGCTGGTCATAACCAACTACATACTGAAACCACATCAGCTCGAATGCTTCGGCATATTTTTCCAATTGGCCGGTGATGCCGCTTCTCAGTGGTTCGGTGCGGCCGGCCGCAGGCGTCGGATCAAACGTGACCCAGGAATGGTTTTCGGGAAAATAGACCTCGACCCAGGAATGCGCGTCGCTTTGTCTCACCGTATAAGCGCTGGCTGCTTCGTTGTATTCGCCGGGAAGAAAACCATTCACCACGCGCGTTGCAATGCCGCGCGTCCGCAACATTACAGCCATGGCGGTGGAAAAATATTCGCAGTGGCCGACCTTTATATTGAACAGGAAATCAGCGAGCGGGTCGGGACCACCGGCTTTCATGTCAAGCGAATAACCATAGTCGCTTCGCAACTGCGATTCGATCGCTTTCGCCTCGTCGTAACGATTGCGCGCGTGGGCATTTACCACCATCGCGTTTGCCAGTGCTTCAATGCGTGGATCAATTGAGCGGGGCAGCTGTAGGTAACGCTCAAACGCCGCTGGGTACGGTGTCGCATCGCCTCGCAACAAGACCACGTCAGGCTCCGTCGCATCTGATATTGCTTTGTAGACTACGCGTTCAAATTCGCGGCGCGCCTGTATTGAGCCCTCGCCGTCCATGCGCACAAACGAGAAATCACCCTGAATAGCCACCGGTCGCGGCGCTGCAAACAGCACTGGCGACTCAATTGGTTCGAGAAAGATCGTTTGCGTAGTGAGGCGATGAAGCGACTCGGTGGTTCCCAACTGGAAGAAACCTCGCTCACTTTTTAGTTCAAGCGGCCGGCGCGCCTCGGGCGATTTTCTCCAGCCTCGACCGGTGAACTCATCCAGCGCCACGCCTCGCCAGCGAAACTCGCGACCGTTGGGCACATCGTCCAAACGAACATGCATCACGATGGCGTTGTCTTTTTTTAAGCTGCCGATTGCTCCCAGGGTCACGTTTTCGGAAAAGCCAATAAAGTTTGTCAACGCGCTGCCGGAGCGACTAAGCATTGCGGCGCCGGAACGCGGCGCCAACAGGAAAAGCGGCAAGGCCAAAATGAAAATGAGGACGAACAGAAAAACCGCCACCAACGGCAGGCGACGTGCTTCGACGGTGCGTTTGTTGTAGCGACGCTTATGTTTGAAGATGCCCGCATCAGGCGCGACCAGCAGGCGCGTTTCCGTGGCAGCCAGGCTGCGCTTCGATTTATGAATTTCGAACGCGACTATCGTAGTCAAACCACAAAGCATGTAGATGCTGAGGCTAGCCAGGAAGATTGGGCTGAAGCTCAACCCAGCGGCCAGAAGGATTTCGAAGAAAGAGATCAAATAGAGAAAGACCCAGTCGCGATCCTTTTTTTGCTGTAACAGCTTTACCGCTGCCAGGAAGACAATGAGGTGCGCCAACGCTGCGACACCAAGCTTTCCGGCAGGCTCACCAATCGTTTTCTGGTATTGCCAGTCGAAAAAAAACAGCGGGATCGAAAGGAGTACAGCAACCAATCCCATACGTTCTGACAGTTGCCACTTCCGGCCTTCAAGCTTCCAGGCGGCAATGAGAATCGCGAAGAACAAAAGAGCCAAGACGAGATTTAGTCCACCAGCCAACACAAGTGCCAGCGTAGCCACGGCGATGGTGGCGTAAGAAAAAGCGCGAAAGTAAGTCTCGAGGCTCATCAACTATTTACGTCTCAAGCGGATCTCAAAAAGTTTAGGCCACAGTTTGCCCGTTACGAAGAGTCGGCCGTTGGTTTCGTCATATGCTATGCCGTTTAGCACCGCCTCTTCATCGCTAACTTCGCCACCGGCGAGGAGTCCGGTCAATTCAATCCAGCCGACTACTGCACCAGTCCGCGGGTCGATACGAGCTATACGGTCCGCGTGCCAGATGTTGGCATAAATTTCGCCCTGAACGTACTCGAGTTCGTTAAGCTCGTTCACCGGTGACCTGCCATCAACGACTGCGATCGTCTTTCGCACTTCAAAGTTGGCCGGATCAAGAAAACGGATGCGGTTGCTGCCGTCGCTCAGAATAAGTGACTGACCGTCGTTTGCGAGTCCCCAACCTTCACCCTGGTAATGGAACTCGCCAAGCTTCTGAAAAGTCCAGGCGTCGTATATAAACCCCACCTGATGTTGCCAGGTTAATTGGTAGATTTTGCCTTTTAGAAGCGTGATGCCTTCTGCAAAATAGGGCGCATTGACGTCTAGCTTCTGCAGCACCTTGCCGCTTTCGATTTCCACTCGTCGCAAACTCGAATGGCCCACCTGGCCCGTGCTCTCGAGTAACTTGCCCTCATTGAAGACGAGTCCCTGCGTATACGCACCCGGGTCGTGCGGCCAGACATGGACCACCTCATAGCCATAAATCGGAACCGGGTCTTTTCCCGGGGTCTTGAGATTGGCAACAGAAGTCGTCTGGCAACTAAGAACCGGTATTGATAATAGAAGCGTGTAGATTATGGCTCTTCGCCGCGTTACGCGCTTCGGCAAGAGAGAAAACAAACTCCACGTCATACCACTTTTTAGAGAAGGAATCATGACCAACAGAATAACAACCAATAGAGAATACGTTTCCAGCGACGTGAATAGCTTTTGCCTTAGCCGATTGTGGCACAAACTTTCAGGAAGGTCTGAACAAGTAATGCGGGCTGGCGTTTCCAAACCCGCGCAGCGGGTGGAAGCATAGAGCCTGGGGTGTAGCGGAGCGGAACCCCAGGATCGTTTAGGAGAAAAAGCAAGAGCCCACGAAGTGGGCGACAGCCGTTTATGACAAGTAAATCGCAGGGTTTGCGCTATCGCACGCTTCGCGCGCTCGGGGTTTTTAACTATCGTCATCCTGGGGTTCCGCTCCGCTACACCCCAGGCTTTATGCTTCCACCCGCTACGCGGGTTTTGGAAAGGCCTAGCCGCAATGACTTGTTTAGAGTCTCCTTCAGTTTGTGTTGGTACACCTCTTAAAGTCTGCTCCACAGTTTAACTGAGCAAGCTGGATCGATGAAATTGCGGCGAAAGCTTTGCCTTGCCCCGAATGATGGGCCATACTTGCCGCCACCAATTCACGCCGCACCTTAATCGGATCTTGAACCCTTTCTCTGAATAGCGATTAGCCCAGAGACAATGACCGGTTCCGACCACAACAAGATTTTGGCGATTGGCTTTGGCGCGTTTGCCGCGCTTTTCCTCTTTACGTTCCTGCTGCTGCTGATCGTTACCACCGGTGTGTTCGTCGCCCTCGGAATCACTTTCGCTAACCAAACGGGAGACAGTACGCAGGCGGGCATAGGAATTCTGGGCGGAGTTTTCACGGCCATCTTCTACGG
>DATNOG010000061.1:0-17140 GCA_035601415.1 Pyrinomonadaceae bacterium
ATTTCCGACCGCAAGCTAAAGCTTGTACTCTAAACTGCATCAGCAGCTGCAACAGCATTGCACAGGCGGCTGCAATTTACATTGATGCCTTTAATCAGAAACATGCTGCCGCGAAGACAAGCCATTCGCGCATTTTTGGCAACCACTCTTCTTGTAACGCTGGCTTTTAGTCATGCCGGCTGTTTTCTCAATGAAAAGGTCGAGCCTTATTACGGGCGCGTCGCAGTGCCCGGCGCGCAACAGTTCAGGTGGAGCGATGGTGGACTGCCGCAGACTTTTGATCCAGCGTTTGCGGCTGCGCCTCCTGACACGGACTTGGTGCGCGCAATCTTTGAAGGACTAACTGATTACGATCCGCGAACGTTGACGCCCGTGCCCGCCGTTGCCACCAGATGGGAAGCGTCAAATGGCGGGCGCGTCTGGACTTTTTATTTGCGCGACGATGCTCGCTGGTCTAATGGCGCAGTGGTGACCGCACAGGATTTTGTCAGTTCGTGGCAGCGGACTTTGAAACTTGGCGAGCTTGCTCCGCACACGGATTTGCTAGCGAACATTGAAGGCGCAGAAAAGGAACCGGTGGCGTTGCCGTCGCGAACAGCGCAGCCAGCGCCGGCAAACACAAACTCCACTGAAGAAACGTCCAGTCAGAAATCCCCCGGTGCCTTTGGCGCTGAAGCGCTGTCAGACCGCGTGTTGCGAGTGCGATTGCGACAACCGGACATGAACTTTCCCGCGCTGGTGGCCCATCCTGTCTTTCGTCCAGTAAAACTAGGCAGCGAGACTCCGCTGGGTAAGTTGTCCGCCAGTGAGTTGCTTTCCAATGGGGCTTTCTCAGTTGCAAAAACCGACAACGACCGGGTTGTGCTGGCGCGTGCCGAAAACTATTGGGACAAGCAACAGGTCACCCTCCAAAGCGTCGAGTTTGTCGGTGCTCGCGACACGGAATCGGCGCTGGCGGCCTATCGCTCCGGCCAGGTCGATGCAGTAACGAATGCCGCGCTCGAACCACTCGCTATCAAACTACTCGCGCCCTACGCAGATTTTCGGCGGGCGACGTTTGGCGCCTTGACCTATTACACTTTCAACACTGCGCGTCCGCCTTTTGACGACGTTCGGGTTCGCGAGGCGCTTGCCGTTGCGATCGATCGCGATCGCATCAGTGCCGATGAAACAGGCGGCGCGACTGAGCCGGCAAAACGGTTCCTGCCTCAAAGTCAGACTGAAACGCCCCAGGTCGTAGTGGGTAAATCCGACCTGTTGGAGAAGGATGAGCGCCGGGCGCAGCAGTTACTGGCCGAAGCGGGTTTTCCTGACGGCAAAAACTTTCCGGTCGTGCGCCTGCTGATCAATCGAAACGAGCAGCAGCGCGTCGTGGCCCAGGCGATCGTGGCGATGTGGCGCAGTGTGCTGAATATTCAGGCCGAGTTAGTCGTAAGAAACTGGGACGACTATGAGACTGCGATTCGAACTGGAGACTTTGATGTAGTGCGACGCGGAATTGTGATGCAAACGACGGATGAACTTACGAATATTCGTACGTTGTTCGGCGAAAGTTATCCAGCCACAACCGTTGGAAGGGAAGCAGAACGATTAAACAAGCAGGGCATTGAAAGTTCTGTGACAAACAAGTCAGCCGTTGTGTTCGGGAGGACCCCAACTTCGCTTCCTGCGATCGATACTGAAGCGCAAGCACTAAATGATTTGAGTTCCATGCCAATCTATTTCGCCTCGTCGTATGCGCTGGTCAAACCCTACGTTAGCGGATTTGACGCCAACGTCCTCGACACGCCGTCATTAAAAAAAGTGCGAATAGATGGAAACTGGAAGCCGCCTGCGTCTCCCCCACATTAAACAAAGCAATCGGTCGTAACAAGGATCTTGATAATGCGTTTTTGGCGTGTTAACTTTCGTCTGACATTCCCCTTAATCAATCGGTTGCTTCGGAAAACGATGGCTGGTCGTTACTACAGACAAATACTCGCAGCGCTCGTGCTTGTCTCGGTCGCGGTCGGGTCAATCTCCTGCCGAGCCATGGCGAGCAACGAAGAATTCTTCGGCAGAATAGCTCCAGCCCCCGGCAACGTCCTGCGCTACATCACGGGCGACGAGCCTGAGAGTCTTGATCCGCAAAAGACCACTGGCCTGCCCGAAGCGCGAATCCTAATGGCACTCTATGAAGGTCTGGTCGAATATGATCCGAAGACGATGGATCCGATTCCGGCGCTGGCAGAACGCTGGGATGAAAACAACGATTCTTCTGAATTCACTTTCCACATAAGGAAAAACGCGCGCTGGTCAAACGGCGATCCAATTAACGCTAACGACATAGTGTGGAGTTTCCGCAGAAGTTTGGCGCCTGAAACTCTCGCCCGCGGTGCAAGTCTCGGCTTTTATATAAAGTATGCCCAGGGTTACAACTCCGGCGCCGTATTCGTTCACGACCCGCAAACTGACAAGTTTCTACTGGAGAGCGGTTTCGCCCCGGCGTCGGAAGTACCGCCGCCACTTAGTGAGCGGCCAGTCGCGCCTGCGAGCGAATACAAACCGACAGAAAAAGAGAAAGTGCCCGACGCGGATACGCCTTTTCACCAGTTCATGCATTCGCCTACCCGGCTGACGCTTCCTGGAGACGAGAAGTCGCGAAACAAATTGCTGGCGCAGGATCCGAAACTACAGGCAGCAGTGGCGGGCAAGGAGTTTGTTAAGATCGCGGGGAAAGACATTGGCGTTGAAGCCGTAGACGATTACATCGTGCGTATTTCCTTAAGTCAGTCGGCGCCGTTCTTTAAGGGTTTATTAGCTAATCAGTTTTTCCGGCTCGTCCCTAAGAAAGCATTCGAACAATACAAGGAACTCTGGGCGCAACCGGGACACATCATGACTTGTGGTCCATTCCGATTGAAAGAATGGAAGCCCTATAACATTCTTACGGTGGAACGCGACCCGATGTATTGGGATGCCGCAAGCGTTCACCTTGACGAAATACAATTCTTTCCTACTGCCGATTTGCCGACGGCTCTGAATCTCTACAAGGTCGGCGAAGTCGATGCCCTTTACAATCACGCAGTGCTGAATGCTTGGGTCGATTTTGTGCGCGGCAAGAAGGACTGGATGGACGCGCCAGAGGCGGTAACTATCTACATCAACATTAATACAACGAAACCGCCCATGGACGACCTGCGCGTTCGCAAGGCTTTTGATCTGGCGATTGATAAAGAAACCTGGATCAAGTGGCGGAAGATTACCAAGCCGCTGCCGGGAATTACGCCGTACGGAATTTTTCACGGCTATCCTTTGCCGCAGGGTTCGAAGTTTGATGCCGAGAAGGCAAGGCAGTTACTCGCGGAAGCCGGCTATGCGGTTACGAAAAAGGGCGACGGAAGTTACCAGTGTCCCAAGTTTCCAGTGAATCAGGTCGAGTATCTGTTCCCGACGGCAACGTCAAATAAGATCATGGCTGAGTACATGCAGGCACAGTGGAAACAGAACCTCGGAATTACCGTCCCCGTGCGCGCAATGGAATTCAAGACCTTCGTCGACGCAAGATCGAAACTGGATTACAAGGGATTTTCATTTGGCGCGTGGTCGGCTGATTACCTGGACCCATTCACCTTCCTGAGTCTCTACTACACAAACGAGAACGATAACTCCACGGGTTGGTGGGACAAGAAGTATGTGGACATGTTGAACGAGGCCAATCGAACGCCCGATCAGGCGAAGCGGTATGAATTGATGTCAAAGGCTGAGAACTACATGCTTGAGTCGCAACCAATCATTCCCGTCGAAACGGGCGCGGTGAATTGGCTAAAGAAACCCTATGTGAAGGGGATGTATCCCAACGCCGGATCACTTTTCGCCTGGAAGTTTGTTTACATTGAACGCGATAGCGCAAAGTGGGATTACTCGACGCCTTCGACTGCTGATTAGAAGGGCAGGCAGTCCTGCCTGTCAGGGTTAGCAAGACAGGCATTGCTGCCTGTCTGTAGTGCAGCGGGACAGACAAGAATGTCTGTCCTACAACCAACTAATGCTACGTTTCATCATCCGCCGGCTGCTGATTACAATCCCCACCATTTTTGTCGTGATCACTCTCACCTGGGGTTTGATCCGTCTTGCGCCCGGCAATTTTTATTCAGGCGAAAAAAAAATCCCGAAGTCCATCGAGCACAACATCCGCGAGAAGTATGGCCTGAATAAGCCATGGTACGTTCAGTATGGCCGCACCATGAGTCACATCGTGCGTCTGGACTTTGGCACTTCGCTGAAGTACGAAGGCCAATCGGTGAATGCCATTATCGTTCGTTCGCTGCCGGTTTCCGCAGGAATAGGCTTTCTCGCATACTTGTTGGCATTGAGCGTCGGTGTTTTTATCGGATCGGTGGCGGCGCTGAAACAGAACTCTGCCTGGGACTACCTCTCTATGGCCCTGGCAATGATCGGGATTTCAATCCCCAATTTCGTGCTTGGTCCCCTTCTGGTCCTCGGACTCTCGCTTAATCTCTATTGGTTTCCACCCGCTCGTTGGTCCGGCTTAATTAGCCGGGGCATCGTCTTGCCTGTGCTAACGCTTTCGGCAATCTATATGGCTTACATCGCGCGCCTCACGCGTGCGGGAATGTTGGAAGTTTTGCGTTCGGATTATATTCGCACCGCGCGCTCGAAAGGTTTATCGGAAAAAGCAGTCGTAATTCGCCACGCATTGCGCGGCGGGATAATGCCAGTGGTGTCGTTTACCGGTCCAGCCCTTGCGCTTCTACTTACCGGCACGGTGGTGGTTGAAAGAATTTTCGCACTGCCCGGGCTGGGAAACTATTTCATTCAGGCGTCGTTGAATCGCGACGAGCCTTTGATTCTCGGCATCGTCGCTTTCATTTCTATTACATTGCTTTTGATGAATCTGCTGGTCGATATCGCATACGCGTATCTCGATCCGCGCATCCGCTATTGATTGATGAAACAAGATCTACCCAAAACGGAAGAGCGACCCGGGCCGCACGGGGATCCAATCCATGTGGCGCCCGAGATGGCCGTGGCCGAAGCGGAAGTAATCTCCGCGGAAGAGGGCGAGCTCGTCGTTGGCACATCGTTATGGCGGGACGCCTGGCGCCGCTTACTGAAAAATAAACTCGCGGTGTTTGGCCTCATCGTCGTGATCCTGATAACCGCCGGCGCGATTGTTGGTCCATGGATAATCAAAGCTACCACCGGTTACACCTACGATTACATTCCCAGTGATGCCAATCTGATCAGGTCATTGCCACCATTCAGGAGTGCCGATGGATCATTTTCGTGGGCGCATCCCATGGGCACGGACAATTCGGGTAGAGACATGCTGGCGAGAGTGCTGTTAGGTGGCCGAATCTCGCTGATGGTTGGAGTCATTTCCACGATCGTCTCGCTTTTGATCGGCGTTGCGTACGGCGCTGTTGCCGGGTACCTCGGCGGCCGCGTCGATACCATGATGATGCGTCTGGTCGATGTTCTTTATTCGTTACCCTACATCATCCTGGTCATCGTCCTGCTCGCGATGTTTCGCAGCAGTACCCCGACTGGCCAACTGTTTTTGTTGTTTGTTGCGCTCGGAGCCGTTTCCTGGCTAACGATGGCGCGTATCGTTCGGGGCCAAATTCTTTCTTTGAAGAATCAGGAGTTTGTGCTGGCGGCTCGCGCTACCGGAGTCTCGACAACGCGGATAATCTTTCGTCATCTGGTGCCGAACGCGTTGGGACCGGTCATTGTCTATGCAACACTGACCATTCCATCCGTGATGCTTAGCGAAGCGTTTCTTTCTTTTCTGGGACTTGGTGTGCAGCCGCCACTAGCTTCATGGGGCAGCCTGGCAGCGGATGGAATTCAGAATCTGGCAATCTTTCCGTGGCAGCTGTTATTTCCAGGCGCCACGATGGCGGTTACGCTTTTCTCGCTAAACTTTCTCGGCGATGGACTGCGCGATGCGCTGGATCCACAAATGCGGAAGGTATGATTTTGAGATTTGAGATTTCAAATGTGAGATCGAATGAACAGACGAAAGAGGGCATGAAGTAGCGCTGGGTACTTATCGAACTGGGAATGAATAACAGCTGAGATGACAAGCACTAACGGAAATCTTCTGGAAGTCACCGACCTGCGCACCTACTTCGATACCGAAGACGGGATCGTAAAGGCCGTTGACGGGATCAGCTTTCAACTGAAGCGAGGTGAAACACTGGGCATAGTCGGCGAGTCAGGCTCAGGCAAGTCCGTTACAAATCTTTCCATCATCCGCTTGATACCCACGCCGCCCGGCAAAATCGTTTCCGGCGAAGTCATCTTCGATGGACAGAATCTACTGGGCTTGAATGACGAAGCAATCCGCCACATTCGGGGCCGTCGTATCGCCATGATCTTTCAGGATCCGATGACCTCGCTGAATCCGTTCATGAAGGTGTCGCGCCAGTTGATGGAGATGACGCGACTGCATTTTGGGCACACGAAACGACAAGCTTACGAGCACGCGATCAAGATGCTTGAGACTGTCGGCATTCCCGACGCACGTGCCCGGGCTAATAACTATCCGCACGAATTCTCGGGCGGCATGCGCCAGCGCGTGATGATTGCCATGGCGCTTTCCTGCGAACCGGAATTGCTGATTGCCGACGAGCCTACCACCGCGCTTGACGTTACCATTCAGGCGCAGATTCTCGAGTTGATAAAGACACTGAAACAGGCGACCGGCACCAGTGTGATCCTGATCACTCACGACCTGGGCATCGTAGCGGGTATGACCGACCATTTGCTGGTTATGTATGCGGGAAAGATTTTTGAGCAGGCGCCGACAAAAGAGTTGTTTGCAACGCCGGGAAACCCTTATACCAAGGGTTTGCTTCGCTCAGTTCCAGATCCGACCGCGGAACAGGGCGAGCTATACCAGATTCCGGGTTTGCCTCCGGACGTAGCACACTTGCCGCCTGGCTGTCCCTTTGCGGCGCGTTGCGATCGCGTCCAGGAAATTTGTCATCGCGAATTTCCCCCGTTTGTACAGTTAACGGCTGACCATTGTTCGTTGTGCCATTTCGCCCATGAAGTTTACGAAGAGTCACGCGCAGAGGTAAAGGTACGGAGTTCAGAGTCCAATCTTTAGATTGCTGCTTCGCAAGACACAAGCTAAAGCTTGAACTCTGAACTGCATATAGCCAGCTACGATCAAAAACATGAGCACCCCGGAAACAAATCTCGATGGATTTGCGCAAATGCCACCGCCAATCGAAAGCGGGCACGGCGATCCGTTGATCGCCATCCGAGATTTGAAGGTTCACTTTCCCATAGCAGGCGATACGAGCGTGAAAGCAGTTGACGGCGTCACGATTGACATTTACGCCGGTGAGACGCTTGGCCTGGTCGGTGAATCCGGTTGTGGCAAGTCGACTCTCGGCCGCGCAATCCTGAGGCTTGTCGAACCGACATCCGGGCAGGTGCTTTTTCGCAATCGCGATCTGGCCCATCTTTCCACCCGCGAACTACGCAAACATCGCCGCCACCTTCAGATTATTTTTCAGGATCCTTACGCTTCGCTTAACCCGCGCATGACTGTCGGTCAAATCGTTGGCGAACCTTTAGATACATTTCGCATTGCGCGCGGCAGGGAAGCGGAACAACGAGTACAGGAATTGTTGGAAACGGTGGGCCTCAGCAAGCGGTTTACGAAACGTTATCCACACGAATTTTCAGGTGGTCAGCGACAGCGCATTGGCATCGCGCGCGCCCTGGCAGTTGATCCTGAGTTCATTGTCGCGGATGAGCCGATCTCGGCGCTCGACGTTTCCATTCAGGCGCAGATCATGAATCTTCTGGCAAACCTCCAGCGGCAAAAGAATCTGACCTACCTGTTCATTTCTCACGACCTGCGCGCCATTCGCCACGTTTCCGATCGGGTGGCGGTAATGTATTTGGGAAAACTGGTTGAAATAGCGGACGCCAAAGCTATCTACGCCGATCCGTTAATGCCTTACACGAAGGCGCTCATCTCTGCGGTGCCGGTGCCGGATCCGGTGGTTGAAGCAACCCGCCAGCGAATCGTCCTCGAAGGCGACGTGCCATCGCCAATCAATCCGCCGCCGGGATGCCGTTTTCATACTCGCTGCCCGTACATGATCGAGGCGTGCAAACAGGTGGTGCCACCGTTGGTTGAGATCAAGCCAAACCACTTTTCCGCTTGCATTCGCATCAGCACTGACCAGCCCGACATTGAAAAGGTCGCGCCGGGCGCCGCCCCG
Organism: Pyrinomonadaceae bacterium; assembly: GCA_035601415.1. Lineage (GTDB taxonomy): Bacteria > Acidobacteriota > Blastocatellia > Pyrinomonadales > Pyrinomonadaceae > PSRF01. Next base: position 8,253 of record DATNOG010000061.1, read on the forward strand.
GGACTCGATGCCGCCCAGCGAGTCATCAGCCAATAATCCCCAAAAATTCCTGCAAAAACCCCGATATGCAACGCCCCAGGCGCATGAAAAGCGTTTGCTATTAGTCGTTTATCAATAGGGCAAGTTGTTCTATTAAGCATGGTTCGGCTGTTGCTGTTTGCCCGCTGTCTTAATTGAGGGGCTGTTTTGTAGGCGGAAATCAGGAACCTATACTGAAACAAGAGCTCTCGTGCTCGGTTTGCGTTGAGACGGTCGGAGTTAATCCAATGCCACGTCGCAAAAAAGAGTCTGGTGCCAAGCGAGCGGTAATGAACAAATCTGTGTCCGGCGACGAGCGCGCGCAAGAGATAATTCAGGAACATCCCGAGGATGCGCCGGCGGGCTGGCTCGAGGTGCAGGAGAAATTGGCAAGCTCACTCGGACTTTCGTTACTGCTCGTTGACGGGCGACAGCCTCCGGCGGTGGCGGCTTCAAACAACAATTCGATCTGTCACGCATTTCAATCATCGCCCGAGTACGTTGGTCTTTGCGATCCATACTGTGGCGATGCACACCGGCGCGCAATGAGCGCGGGCTCCGTGGTCCATTATAAATGTCACGCCGGGCTTGAGTGCTTCACTATGCCGATTGAGATTGCTGGTGAACCCAACCTCGCGGCCATCGGCGGGCGCGCTTTCGTTAGGAGTGCTGACTATCGTTCGCTGGCCGATCGCTTTCGCGAAGGTGAATTTAACGACTTACTCGATCGCTCACCGTTTGACAATGTGATCTTTTCTGAACCGCAGCGGCTGACACAGTTGTCGGCAAGTCTCGAGAAAGCTGCGCGCGGTCTTTCCGAGTCCGGACCTGCAGCGCCGCTCGAATTACCCAAGGAAATAAAAACAGAGCCGGCACTCGAACCGACAGCAGTAGTCACGGTAACAACAGCCAGCGATAGCGTGCCGGCCGCAGCAACGCAACCGGATCTTGAACGTGAAGTGAATCGCCTGCGCGATGAGTTGCAACATCGTTCTGATCTTGCTGAATCGTTGAAACACTTTCTCGAACGCATTAGCTCCAATGAACCGGAACAGACTTATGTAGCGATATTGACGCATGCGAAAAGCCTGCTGCGCGCCGAACGCGCTTCGCTGATGGTCCTCGACGAAGACGCAAACGAACTTGTTTTGCGGGCGGCGATTGGGCTGTCGATACCGAGAGAGGAAGTCGGCCGCCCCCGGCTCGGCGAGGGCATTGCCGGTCAGGTAGTCGAATCCGGGCGGCCAATGGTTGTCGCCAATGCAGCGAGCATAGGTCTGTTCGTCGCTCAGGGAAGACGCGACTACAAGACAGGTTCGTTTATCAGTTATCCGATAACCATGCGCGGGCGAAAGATTGGCGTGCTTAATCTGACGGACAAAATGACCGGCGAACCTTTCAATGATGTGGATTTGAGTCTGCTCGATCTTGTCGGTCCGCAGATCGCGATTGCACTCGAACGCGCTGAATGGCAGGACCGCGCCACTCAGTTCCAACTGATGTCTATAACCGATCCGCTCACTGGACTGCTCAATCGCCGCTATCTGGAAGAGCGCTTGACTGAAGAACTGAACCGTTCGACCCGCTACAACTATTCGATGAGCTGTTTAATGATCGACATTGACGACTTCAAAAAATACAACGATCTCAACGGACATCAAGCGGGTGACGCCGCCTTGAAGATCACGGCGCATGGTCTGAAGGCTGCGCTGCGTTCCGCTGATATCGCCTGCCGCTATGGTGGCGAAGAGTTTTGCATTCTGTTGCCGCAAACTTCGCTTACCGAAGCAGGCGTGATCGCCGAGCGCATGCGGCAACGCGTGGCGGAAACGGATTATCCCTATGGCAAGACCCAGCCCCTGGGCGTCGTCAGTATCAGTGTTGGCATATCCACGTTTGCCAGGGATATCGATACGGCCGAGAAAGTGATCTCTGCCGCAGACCGAGCGCTCTACAACGCCAAGAGTCAGGGGAAAAACCGCATTGAGTTTTACGTTGAAAATGTGACCGGCGCACCAGCTAACAAATGAGTTCCAGCCCAGAGCAATTGCGGCGCATTCTTGGCCGCGTCAAGCGCGCAGAGTTTGTTGGCAGGACTGCCGAACTCGAGCGCCTTGTCTCCCACGCCTCGCACGCGGAAGCTGGGCGCGAGGCTGCGGGACTGCTTATTCTGCTGGCCCCGCTCGCCGGAGTTTCTGAGCTGCTGCGCCAGTCGTATGACGAGTTATTCAACGCTCAGGGCGATGTAGTTCCCATCTACTTCTCGCTGCCTGCAAACGAAACCACCGCCGTCAGTGCCGCCATTGAATTCCTCAATGCGTTTCTGGCGCAGTACATCGCTTTTCGCCGCAACGAACCGTCGATCGCCCAAGCGTCGTTGACGATGAATGATCTGGTCCAGCTTGCGCCCGTCGTTGATCTGGATTGGATTGAAGAACTCGTTAACGCATACAACAAGCAAAGATTCAGTGAGGACGAACGCGAGTTGGTTCGTTTCTGCCTTAACGCTGCTCGGCGAGTGCCGGCGGCAAATCCAAGACCTTACGTGCTCTTTGACGCCGTCAAATTTGCCAACTACGACACCGAGCGCGTTCCGTTTGCGAACGAGTTAATTAAGGCACTTGCCGGCTCGCCCTTCGTGCTGGCTGGTTTGCGTCGCGAGATCGTTCGGGAAGTTGAACAAGCCGGTGTTGATTCCGGCAAGCTGGAAAAAGTTCGCCTTGAACCGCTTGCTGAAGCGGATGCGCGCAAACTGGTCGCGTCGGTGGCGCGCCGGGAAGGCGTCGCAATAAGCGATGAATGTCGCGACCTAATTGCGCAGCAGCTCGAAGCGAGCCCGTTTCTTATCAACGCGCTGCTACAGGCAGCTCGCGAGAAGCATCTGGCGCTCAATTCATATTTTGATTGCGAGCGGTTGTATGTTGATGAGTTGTTAGGCGGGCGGCTGCATCATTATTTTACTTCACTGCTTGAGCAGGTGGCGCCCGACGCCGTCGACCGGCGCGCATTGATTCGCCTGCTTTCTGAAAGTTTGCCGGCAGGACAGCGCACCTCATCGTTCGTGGCCTGGGCCAAACGTCTCAATTTAGAGCCTGCGCATGTGGAAGAGATCCTGCGGCGGTTGCACATCCAGGAAATTGTTAACTGGGATGGTGAGTCGGTAGATACACAGCGCGGGTCGCACGCGTGGCGAGATTTCGTGCGCAGCCGTTTCCGTCTTGACGCACTGCGCGAGCCGCGGGCTCTGGTTGTTGCGGACCTGATGTCAGCGGCTTTGAAGCGCGCCCCGCAAACTATTGCTCGTCATTACCGGCGGATTGCGAGCCTGCCATTGCGAGACGTGCTGCAAAAGTTCAACCATCAACGCGTCGCCGGCGCTCTTTTCGACCACGCTGTCTTCGCTGCTGACTACAAAGGCGCGCCCGCGGAAGAGGTTGCGGCGCGACTGGAAATCGATCCGCAAACGGTGAAACTGCCGCAAGTCTTTCACACAGCCCACGGTGTGGCTTTCAGCGCCGAGCTGAAACAATTTGATGAAGAGAGCTGCGTCGTTGCGCACGCTTTTGATGGTACGGGCTACACGAGTGAAAACGAGATCGTTTGGCTGGCAGCAAAAATCGACAGCAAACTTGAAGCAGGCGTCGATGTTGTTGAGGCCTGGTGTAATCGACTTGAGAATCTGGCGAAGCGATCGGGTTTCCTGCGCGTTCAGTTGTGGTTAATTGCGAATGAAGGCTTCTCGGCCGGAGCGACTGAAAAACTACGCGAGCACAATGCGTATGCATCGAGTCGTGCTCAGTTTGAATTGCTGACCGCGCAACTTTCCGACAGCGTCATCAAATCGTCCGCAGCTACCGACAGCGAATTTGTTTTCATTTTGCCGATGGGCGCCGACAACGAGTTGCTGGCAGCCGCAACCGCCGAACAGATAGCCCGGCGTCTCAATTTTCGTCCCGAGGCTATTAATCAGATAAAGACAGCCACCGTCGAAGCCTGCATCAATGCGTCAGAACACAGCCTGAGTCCCGACCGAAAAATTTATCAGCGTTTTAGAGTCGAAGATGATAAATTAGTGATTACTATTTCGAGTCGCGGCATCTTGCCTGAGAATTTTGAAGCGAAAGCAGGGGCAAGCGCCGGAGCGAAAAAGACAGCAGACGTTTTGGACCAGCGACGCGGCTGGGGACTGAAGTTGATTAAGACGTTGATGGACGAAGTTGAGTTTGAACGCGTTGACGAAGGCACCAGCTTGCGCATGGTGAAATACGTGAGATCGTAGTAGCAGAAACTTTAGTATGTGTGCGGTGGGGAAGCACAGACTATGCCACTAGGACTCAGACTAAAGTCTATGCTACTAAAGAGGAACTAGCTCGTGGCAGATTTCAAGTCAAACGTGCGCTCGCACATCGTCGGCACCACTGCCATCGTTTACGCCAGCGACTATCTGAACAAGCTCACCGGCGAACGCATCGAGCGCGAGTGCAAAAAGCAGCTTGATTCGGGCGCGCGCGCGCTGGTCATCGATTTCAGCGATACAGAGCTGGTTAACAGTATCGGCATCTCCATCCTGCTCGGGATTATCGACATTGCGGAAAAGAGCGGCGCGCTGGTCGTGTTCTCCGACGTAAACAACGAGACGGCGCAATTATTCGAAATGCTCGGGCTGACGCGGCACGTCGTGCTCGCTAAAGATGAAGAGGAAGCGCTCACCACCCTGTCTGCCAGTACCAAGGCAATGGGACATTAGCCGGAGGTCGGAGGTAGAGGTCGGAGGTCGGAAGTCAGAGGTCGGAAGTCAGAGGTCGGAAGTCAGAGGTCAGAGGTCAGAAGTCAGAGGTCAGAAGTCAGAGGTCGGAAGTCAGAGGTCGAAAGTCAGTTAGATTCTGAAGTTGTTTCAAGTTATAGTTGAACTGCTATCGTAGTCAGGCATTCTGATTCTTGATCTCTGACTTCTGATCTCTGACCTCTGTTCTCTGACCTCTGTATTTATGGAGTCGAACACCCAAAAACTTATTCACTCGTTTGGCGCGCTCGCTGACCTGGGCCAGGAGGTTGCGGACACCGGCGACTTCATGGAGATGGTGCGCACCTCGCTGCATCTGCTGCTCGGCACACTTGCAATCCGGCGCGGCGCCATCATTGAGTGTCCTACTCATCTGCTGCCAGAGGACAAGAGCACAAACCTGCTCGCCGTTTGGGGTCTGGGTGAAGATTATCAACCGCAGTTTGATGTCGAAGACGCAGACCGCGAGACGTTTCTGAGCGTTACCGATGGAGTGGTTGAAGTGTTGGGGTTGGTCCAAAGTCCAAAGTCCAACGTCCAAAGTCAGAGGAGCGACGTGGAACATGAGGTCAGTACCGTCCGCGGTAGCGGATGGGTCGAAGAGTCACTTGGGACTACAGCGGAATCCTCGCCGATTTTTTTTCATCGCTACGCGACTGAACTCACTCAGCAGGGAATCGAATTAATCATTCCCATGGCCGTGCGCGGTGAGCTGACCGGTTTAGTGCTGCTTGGCGGCAAAGCCAGCGGCGATCCGTTCACGGCCGACGATCTGGAAGTTATCAAATCCATGGTCCGTCACATCGGCGTAGGCGTTCACACGCATCGCCTGCTCGGAGAAGTGAAGCAGCAAGCGGTGGAAAATCGCCGGCTCTATGAAGACCTGCGCGCCATCTATCGCGACACGGTGCGCGCCTTTGCCGCGGCCATCGACATCAAGGACAAATACACGCAAGGGCATTCCGAACGCGTCGGCAAGTACAGCGAGATCATTGCGCGCGAGCTGGGTTTCGGTGAGGAAGAAGTGGAAGGCATGGCCATCGCCGGCTACCTGCACGACGTTGGCAAGCTCGTGGTCGAGCGCGACATCATCAACGCGCCTTATCGCATCGATGCCAAGCAATCAAGCGAACTCAATCGCCATCCGGCGGCCGGCTTTGAGATCCTGTCGCCCATTCACCATCCCTATGCCGACATTCCGTTGATGGCAAAGTATCACCACGAACGCATGGACGGTCGCGGCTATCCCGATGGACTTACCGATGAGCAAATTCCCCTCGGCGCCAAGATTGTCACACTCGCCGATTCGTTCGATGCGATGACCACGGACCGGCCTTACAAGACGCGGCGCACGTTTGATGAAGTTATTCTCGACCTGCGCTGCAACACAGGTTCGCAATTCGATCCAATTGTTGTGAGCGCCTTCTGCCGCGCACTGTTGAAGGAATTAAACGGTGGGACTAAAGAACGCCGCTTCCATAAGATGCTCGGCAAGAACTACCTCGACGCTACGAAAGACATCCCGCTTCTAAACCAACTCCTCGCCGAACTCGATCCGCCTCCTCAATCGGCAGTCGCAGGAAGGCATTAGAAAACGTCGCCGCCGAAGTGTCGTGATGAAGTGGTTTTGTCCTCGGCTGGAATAAACGCGAGTAAGCTGTCATTTAGCAAGCCCTTTCGATACTACTTCTTTGCGTATTTCCTCGCCCGCCGCTCGCACGCCTGCGGAAACATCTATCCAAACTATGCCTTGAATATCTGAAGGCAGTTGAACGTCTCCCTTCTTCAAGGCAATCACCCGACCCTCTTTGCGACCCAAGAGGCCGTAGAAGAAACCAAATTCGAAAATCACATTTTGTCTGGCTCTACGTTTGTCGTCGTTGGTCTTAGGGTCGAAAGCACGGTCGTCGGGTGAAATAAGAACAAAGACCCAATCAGCAAATCCCGCATGCTCTTCAAACTTCTCTATGAGAGTCTTGCCGTTATTAGGCTGATCGCGCAGTACAATAGGTTCCGGCCACTTCAGTGTGTTTTGCAGGTAGTCTTTCAGTTCCGCCAACAGGGCTTCGTCATGCCCGTGAACAATGAACGCACGAGGACGCTCTAATTTGGGTGCTAATCCAAGGTCGGCCAGCGCGCTCAGAAGCCGAGTGGGTTTCTCGTCCTTCAAGACGAATGGGTGGCCCTGATCTCTTGCCCATTGGCGGGCCTCACCGCCACCGACGCCAGCCGACAAAAGAATAATGGGAAAATCTGATTTCTTGATTCGTAAACGCCTTGCTAGCGCAACGCCCGCAAGGTAACCCGCCCTGGATTCCTCTGAGGAAATCCCTGATAGTGCGGGGTCATTGGGTAACATGACATCAATGACGGCGGCGTCGTATTCGATGAGGTTCTCGCTCAGAGCATCTTGTGTGCTCTTTGTTGTAAGCGTGTCTATGCCATTGTCGGCTAAATACTCTGTGATTGCTTGCGCGAAGAACACGTCGTCTTCTACTAGTAGAATTTTCATTTGTTCACTATTCTCAGTAGTTCGTGTTTCCCGTTGCCTTGGACTCAATGAGACGCGCAGCCGTGTCTAAGGTAGTCTCCCCCTTTCGCAGGTACAACGCCCCTTGCCTCTTTAGTTTTAGGATCTTTGTTTGGTCCCCAATGACAGACAAGCAGATCACTCTGACTTCCGGAAATTGCTCCCGAACCATCAACATGAAATGAAGGCCGGTTTCGGACGAGTCAATTTCGGGGAAGGCATCACCGCTGGGCATCATTATGTCTGACACTAGCACTGACACTTCCCACTGTCTAAGGAAGTCCATCGCAGCACTCATGTCCGTCAGACTGACACAGTCAAAGCCCTTGGCCTCTAGTAACAGGCGTAGTGCCTCTGTCGAAACAGGCTCGTCGTCTACAAATAGAATTGTATGCATGCGTTCTCTTACTTCAGCCGATCCCGAGGAAAGATCAAGATGAAACGAGACAATCTGCCTTGGGTTTCAACGGCTACGCTACCGCCATGGAATTGCATCACCCGCGATGCAAGATAAAGCCCAATACCTGTTCCCGCTGCGACTTTCTGTCTGGCTGCTGTACCTCGAAACCGTCGTTCGAAGATGTGAGCCTTCTCCTGATCGGAAATCGGGATTCCTTTGCTGTCAATCATGATGCCAACGATCTTACTGTCGGCGCGCACTGATACGTTAATGGTTGACTTAAGGTCAGCATATTTTACCGCGTTCTCTAAGATATTAGACATTGCTTGTGCAACAAGATTCTTCTCTATCCAAAGCCGTTGATTGGCGAATATCTTATGAAATGAGTCGCTATCAACGATAACCTTCAGACCAGCCTCAAGGCCTTGTGGTTGAAAGTCATTTGCTAGGTTGATGGCTAGCTTCATTACGTCAATCGGTTCAGGCTTCTCCCGAAACTGACCGAGTTCGTAATCGGCTTCGAGATTCGACATCAAGGCAAAATTCTTAATAAGATGGACAAGTATAGTGGCTTGAGAGTAGATAGACCTTAGCAGGTTATTCTTACGACTCAACGGCACTCGCTCGTCCCTCAGACCCTCGATGCTCCATTTTATTGCTCCCAGCGGTGCGGTTAATTGATGGGCGACGTTCTGAAGATATTGATTAGTCACTGCGTTGACCTCAGCTAGCTCACTCTTCAATTTCTTATTTTCATCCCTCAGGGCTGTCAATTCGTTCTCATTCATCTCAGAAGTCCTCCGGACCGCATATCGCTGCATACTACCAAGGATGCATTTGTCCCGCTTTAGTATCTAGGCTTTACCCCAGGCCCAGTGATAGAGACCGACTACCTCGGCTGGATCCTGATAATGAAGTTGCAGATGGCGATTTTTTGATCGGGCAGCACTTCGGTGCGCTCTTCGCGCGGCAATTCGCGGCCGGCAATAACGGTTGGGTTGCGGCCCTTCGACACGAGCCAGTAGCGGCCATCGTTTTCGCGCGTGAGGATTGCATGCACCCGACTCACTTCCGGATCTCCTTTTAAAGGCAAGTCAACTGTGATAGTTCGCGAACCGCGTCCAATAGTGACTTCTGATTTAGTAACGGGAACGACT
>DATNOG010000062.1:0-3403 GCA_035601415.1 Pyrinomonadaceae bacterium
CGGACCGTGGCGCCGCTGATAATCAACGGTTCGGGTTTCGCATCCCACTCAGCGTCGGGACCATAGAGGTAAAATGCATCCCATACAATGCCGGGACTATCTGCTTGAGGGTTCTCTTGTTTCGCTAGCCAGCTTCCCACAATTCTTTTCTCATCCCAGAAATGGGTGGCCCTGTTGTCCGCCAGCACGCCGCTAGTCCAACTCCATCTCGAGCGCGCGTCCGTTGGCAGCATTGAAAACCAGATAACATAGACCCGCAATTTGGCTGTTGGGTTCTTTTCAAGAATTTCTCTCTGCACCCGCCGGGCGCCGATCAAACATGTGGGTCAGGTCGGAGAAAGCAGAAGCAAGAGACGCGGCGTACCTTTATCCTGATTGAAGCGCGTGCGTAGTTCTTCGATTTCGTGAAGATCCGTGAGCGCCACGTTCGCGTTCGGCTTTCTGGATCCGATCGCACCAGCAATAATCGCGGCGACGACCACTAGAGCGATGATCAGCCATTTCCAACGTGAGTTTTGCAGCAACTGGTTTCTCATCTTGCAGTGCAGGTACTGGAATTCTCAACAGGCTTGAGCTTCTATCAACAATCAGACTCCGAATTGCCGCAGATGATGATCGACGTGCAGGTAGCCCCAACGAAACCAGTCTCGGTCGGCCATCAGACCGAAGAGCGGATGTGGATGCCAATCAAAGTCTCTTTGCGCGCGCGAGAATCGTTCGATAAGTTCGGTCAATTCGGCGCGATCCTTTTCAAATTCGACTGGCGCCGTACCGCCGATGTCCTGATTCATCTCGGGTCGCGTCGGCACGCCGTGAGGCCACGGCACCGGCAGGTAAAGCGCAAGCCACTTCAAAACATTTCGATGAAACACGTTTCCCGTTGCGCTGACTGCTTTGTCTCCCGTGCCTGCTTTGAAAGAATCGGTGAGATGACAAATCATCTGGTGCGCCGACATTTTCCCCCAGCGGCGTGGGCTATCAGGCGCAACCATTAGCAACCGGCTGCGCAGTTGTTCTCTGTCGACTTGGTTGCTAAGACTCTTCATACGTACGTGGTGTCTTGATCATCATCCCTCAACGAAAACGCGCGGAACCCGACTACCAATGCCGCAGGTTACTTCATAGGAAAGCGTTCCCGCAGTCTTCGCCAGATACTCCGCAGAAACAGACTGGCCGGCGCTTTCACCCATCAGCATCACTTCATCGTTAAGCCCAACACCTGGAACATTAGTTACATCGATCAGCGTCAGGTCCATCGAGATGCGACCGATGACTGTGGCAAACACCCCGCGAATTATCGCATGACTGCGGTTGGACAGCCCCCGCAAATATCCATCGTCGTAGCCGATGGGAATCGTCGCCACGAGTGTTTTGCGCGAAGCTTCGAAAGTACAACCATACCCAACTGTCTCGCCTTCGGGCACCCACTTGAGTAAGGAGATGCGCGAGTGCAATGACATAACCGGCCGGAAGCTCTCCCCGCGATGAGCAGGATCGAGAATGTCCCGCCACAATCCATACAATACGCCGCCGGGGCGCACCATGTTTCCCCAGCTGTCGGGCTCGGCAAAGATGCCGGCGGAATTGGCAAGGTGAACAAATGTCGGGTTGTAGCCCTGATCGCGAAAAGCAGCGACGGCATTTTGAAAGCGCTTAACTTGATCGTGTGTTAAAGGTTCGCATGATGGTTCATCAGCCGCCGCGAAGTGCGTCATTAAGCCGTCAATGCGAATGTTGTTGAATCTTTGTAACTGTGGCAGAAACTGTGCGACTTCATCGAAGCGCACACCCAGCCTGCCCATCCCGGTGTCAATCTTCAAGTGAACATCGGCGATGACACCGCGTTCGCGCGCGGCCTTATCAATCGCTTGCAACATATCCAGCCGGTAAACTACGGGCACCAATGCGTGCTGAATACAAAGCTCCACCTGACCTTCCCAAAAACCCGCAAGACAAAGGATCGGTCGCGTAATGCCCTCGGTCCTTAGTTCAATTCCCTCTTCCGGTAAAGCCACTCCAAACCAATTCGCCCCTTCTCGTTCCAGCCGGCGCGCACACTCGACAGCGCCATGACCATAGGCGTTGGCTTTAACGACCGCCATCACATTTACGTCTGGTCCAACATGATTTTTGACCAGGTGAAAATTCGCGGCCAGCGCGTCGAGATTGATCTCGGCCCAGGTGGGACGATGTCCTGTTAGCTGATTAGGTGACGTGATGTCGAAGCTCATTCGCGGTAGAGATTATCAAACCGCATGCTGGATGGAGTAAAGCGAAGGCGGATTGTGTCGGTGGGACCATTACGTTGCTTAGCAACAATAAGTTCAGCAACGTTCTTGTCGTCGTCCGGCATGCTGTCGCGTTCTTCGGGAGTTTTGTATTGTTCAGGCCGGTAGATGAAAGCGACAACGTCGGCATCCTGTTCGAGTGCGCCGGACTCGCGCAGGTCCGCAAGCTGCGGCCGGTGATCGGAACGCGATTCCGGCGCGCGTGAAAGTTGCGACAACGCGACCAGCGGAATATTCAACTCTTTTGCCAGGCCCTTCAACTCGCGCGAGATCTGCGAGACTTCCTGCTGCCGCGACTCAAAACGTTTTGCCGAGCCGGACATCAATTGAAGATAGTCAACTACGATCAGGTCCAATCGCTTTTGCTCAGCCGCCAGACGACGGGCCTTCGCTCGCATTTCCAGAACGGTTATTCCGGCGGTGTCATCGAGAAATATTTTTGCGTCAGCTAACGTGCCGAGCGACTTCGCAATCTGCGCCCACTCAGGACGGGAAAGAAAACCATTGCGAAAACGCTGTGCATCAATGTTGCCCTGCGAACAAAGCATGCGCATCACGAGCGCTTCTTTTGACATCTCTAAGGAGAAAATTCCGACCACGGCACCTGGAACATGAATCGCGGCATTTTCAGCGAGCATTAATGCAAAGCTCGTCTTACCCATTGAAGGACGCGCGGCTACGATGATCAAGTCCTGACGCTGTAAGCCGGAGGTCAACTTGTCGAGGTCTGCAAAACCGGTGGTAAGTCCGGTCAAGACCGCGGCGCGGCCTTCCATCTCCTGGATCTTTTCCAGCAATTGTTCGGCAACCGGCTTGACGTGTACGAAGCCCTGGCGAATCCGTTCATCAGCTAACTGGAAAATCGCGTGCTCCGCGTGGTCCAGAATTATCTCCGGTTCGTCTTCCTGCTCGAGTGCTTCCTGCGTGATCTTGTTCGCCGCTCTTATCAGTTGCCGCAACATCGACTTGCCGCGCACGACCTTGGCATAGTGCGCGATGTTTGTGGAATGCGGCAGTCCATAGGTCAGGTTCGTGATGAAACTGATCCCGCCGACTGATTCGAGCGCGTTTTCTTTCTTGAGCTCTTCGCCGATCAGAATGGGGTTGATCTCGCC
>DATNOG010000063.1:0-2114 GCA_035601415.1 Pyrinomonadaceae bacterium
GAAACGGGGGTCGCCACGTAAAGGGTCCCATTGCGGATTGAGCCTTAGAAGCGCCGGCGTAAGGCAGTTGTTATACGGAATTTGCAAAAGATGCTGCAGCCTTGGAATCGCGCCGTCTTTGTCGCCGACTAAGACCTCGACAAACGCCAAATTCTCCTCGGCCCTAGGCCCATCGACTGCATCCTTCCCACTTGGCAGCAGCGTGATCGCACGCTCAGCTTCTTTTATCGCTGCATCCTTCTGGCCGAGCACAGCATAAATTAGCGAAAGCGCTTGCGCGAAATTCTGGTTATCGGGGTCTTTCTGGCTGAGCGGTTCTAGCGGACGCAGCATTTGTTGAGCAGTGGCTCTCGCCCCGACAATATCGCCGGCACTTTCCTGGGCGAGGACCAGAAAGAATGGATTAAAGAACCTTTCAATGTCGGAAACGTCGCGATATTCAGTGAGTCGGCTATGAATCAATCGAATGGCCTCATCGAACTGCCGCTCTAGAAACAATTGGTTCATCTTCGTTAGGAAGGCATTAAACGAAGGGGTCTGTGCGTTTACGCCAGCCAGCAATTTTCCGGCTTGTTCCAAATTGCCCTCGGCCTGATAAATTTTTGCTTTGGACGCGACCGTGTCGGGGTCATTCGGAACAATGTCCAACAACCTATCGTAGGTTTTTAGCGCAACCGGGAATTGCCGAAGCATCGCGTAAGTCTCTGCGGCCAAGCCTAGCCATTCAGTGTTGCGTGGATCGAGCACAAGGGTTTGCTCCCAGTAGGCAACGCTTTCATCCCAGCGCCCTTGTCGTCGTGCGATTAGGGCGAGAGCACCAGGGACATCGCTGCTGCCTGGCAAAAGCTCCCGGACGCGGCCGAACGTCCCTTTGGCAAGCTCGTAATCCCGCCGCACCCAGTATTGATAATAAGCCTGTGCGAGCAGGGTTTCGGGCGAGTTCGGTTGGAGTTTTTGCGCGGTGTTTAAGGCCCGCTCCGTTGCGTCACGGCGAGCGGTGGTCGAATCTAGACCACCGAAATACACGTGAGCGTTCGCACGAGAGAGTCTGGCCCACGCCAGCGCAAAACCTGGGTCGAGCTGTACCGCCCGCTCGTAAAAGCCCACCGCCTTCTCTGAATCGTCTGGAGAGGTTGTCGTGCGCGCTTCAAGAGCCAAGCCCCGGAGGTACGCGTCGTAAGCCTCTGAATTGTTTGTCGGCTTAACCGCCAGGGCTCGTTGCTCGCCGCCAGTCAGCTTGGCTTGCAACGCGTCAGCGATCGCTTTGGCGATCTCGCTCTCGACACCGAAGATGTCGGTGAGCTTGCGATCAAAGGTATCGGCCCACAGATGCGAATCGCTGGCCACCTGGATGAGCTGGACGGTGACGCGCACCTGATCGGTGGCTTTTTGGACGCTGCCTTCAAGGATGTTCGCTACGCCAAGCTGCTTCGCGATTTCGGCGAGATTGCCAGGTTTGCTCTGATACCGCTGCGTCGACGTGCGCGAGATTACTTTTAAGTCAGCGATCTTAGCCAGCCGCGTCAGGATCTCCTCCTGAATGCCTTCGGCAAAGTAGGCGTTCGCTTTGTCTTCGCTCAAGTTTTCGAATGGAAGCACGGCGATGCTTTTCTGAGAAATCGACTCGCCAGTCTGCCGGTAAAACGGAAGTCGCCCAGCGACCAGCATTGCAATAACCAGCAGCAAAGCCCCGATGATGATGAAGTCGAGCAGCCGGCCGCTCCTGCGCTGAACTGATCTCGCCTCTACCGGATCGAGATCTTCCGTCCGCACTACTCCTTCAGGGGTAAGTTCGTAAATCCAGGACAGCAGCATCGCGATTGGAAATCCGACCGCGAGCGCAATGACAACAAAACGCACTGCGGAATTCGGAATTTCAAAAAACGGGAAGACCTGTGTTGTGAGCTGTGTGAGAAACCACGCGACGACCCCGTAGGCGACCGCTGCGCGATAAACGTTTCGCCGCTTCAGCTCGGTCAAGATATTCTTTGGATTCACTCTGCGCGCCTTGAACGAAGCGCTCGTTACACCAGCGATTCTACTTGGATGCGCGTGCCTTGAAAGCGTGGTGGGGTAGCTAGTTGATCGTGCGAAGCGCACGGCGCGAAGCACGA
>DATNOG010000064.1:0-14755 GCA_035601415.1 Pyrinomonadaceae bacterium
TCGAGTAGCGTCTTGATCGAAGAGGGAGATTGGACTCCACGAATCTCGAGGATCTCCGGCACCGTGACCGGTTGTTTGTAAGCAATCACCGCCAGCGTTTCCAACGACGCAATTGACAGTTTGGCGCTGGGTCGCGAACGCAGAAACGCGCGCACGTGTTCGTGATACTGGGGCCTCGTCGCAAACTGCCAGCCGCCGGCGACTTCGCGTAATTGCAAACCGCCGCTGCGCCCGTTGAATTCTCGGGAAAGCTCTGCCAGCGCTTCGTCAACTACGCTGCGCTCCTCGCGTAGCAGCTCGGCAACTGTCTTCGCGCTTATCGGCTCTTCGGAAACAAAGATCAAGGCCTCGATGATCCCTGCGCGTTCGGCAGAACTCTGAACCTGATATGTCGTGCCTGCGTCGCCCAAGTCCTGAGCTTCCGCGTCAGTTGTTTCGGCAGCAACCAGCGCCTCGAGTTCTTTGGCGGCTTCTTCATTTAGCGCGGCCTGGTCAAGCTGCTGATCCAATTTAATGTCTGTGCTCTCTTCGCTCATGTTACCCAGAAATTAACTTGCAACTTTGGCCACAATGTCGCCAAAAGTCTCTTTTTGCATAAGCCGGATTTCCGTGGTGCGCACCAGTTCCAGCACCGACAGAAAAGCAACCACCAACTCGCGACGCGATTGGGCGCGCTCGAAAAACACTCGCAGATTTAGTTCGCCGGCGGACATCACCATGTTTCTAAGTCTTTCGATCATCTCCGCCATGGAAATTTCTTCGCGCTCGATCTCAAGCAGGACTTCTTCTTTATGTCGCGCCAGAATTTCCTGAAATGCCTTTAGTAGATCAAACAGCCCCACCGAAACTTCAGGGTTGGTCTTGTCAGTTTCGATTTCCGCGCGTTTGAATACGGCGCGCTCGACAGTGGCACGCGACCAAAGCATTTGCGCGGCAGCCTTGTACTTCTGGTATTCGAGCAGTTGATCCACCAGATCCTTGCGCGGATCTTCTTCCTCTTCCGGCGCCGCAAAGGGATCGCGCGGCAAAAGCATCCGGGTCTTGAGTTCTATCAATGTCGCTGCCATTACCAGAAAATCGCCGGCGACGGCGATGTCCAATTCCTGCATCACCTGCAAATAACGCAGGTACTCGTCAGCGATGCGCGCCACCGGAATGTCATAGATGTTGACTTGTTCCTGACGAATCAAGTGCAGCAACAGATCGAGTGGGCCATCGAAGTCGCCCAAGACGATCTTCAGATCGTCGGTCGTGTGATCGGCCACAATCTCCGGAGACGATCCGGTGACGCTTATCGGTCCGCCAGTATCTTCCTGTGCCGGTTGGGCGGCTGTTCCCTCGTCAGTTTCGTCCATTACTTCTTACCAATAATCAGTTTCTTACGAGCAATTCTTTGGCGCCGGAAATTCCCAGGCGCGCCATCACCGTTTCCAAAGTCACTTGCGCAATTCCCTGCGCTTTGTGCTTGGCCTGGTCCAGTATCGCACCTAATTCATGGTCGCTGATCGACTCACCTCGTTCGCGCAGCGGCCGCAGAAACGCGATCGTGATTTCCGCCAACTCCTGCTTGAGCTGAGCATAACCCTGGTTTGCAAAATGCGATTCAATCTCGTCCGGGGCCTGGCCCGTCAGCAGTTGGAAGATCGTCAACAGGTTCGTGATCGCCGGCCGCGAGGCATTGAAGCGAATTTCCGTTCCTGAATCCGTGACCGCGCGTTTGAATTTTCGTTGAATGCTGTCTGCATCGTCCAGCAGCATAACGCACCCGGCCGGATCGTCATCGGATTTTGACATCTTTTTCGTGGGATCCGACAGCGACATTATGCGCGCGCCGACCTTTGGAATATAAGGCTCAGGAACGCGAAAAGTTTCGCCGTAATCGCGGTTGAACCGAATAGCCAGGTCACGCGTCAACTCGAGATGCTGCTTCTGATCCTCGCCTACAGGCACCAGATCGGTCTGATAAAGCAGAATGTCCGCGGCCATCAGGACTGGGTAGTCAAACGTTCCGACGCCGACATTCTCGCTTTGTTTGCGCACCTTATCTTTATATTGCGTCATCCGCTCGAGCTCGGACATGCGCGCAATGCAGTTAAGCATCCACGTGAGTTCAGCGTGCTCCGCAACGTCTGACTGAACAAAGATTGTCGAGATGGCCGGATCAATTCCGACGGCGATGTAGATGCGGGCCAGCTCGCGGGTTTTCTCTGCTAACAGCTGCGGATCCTGCCGCGTGGTAATCGCGTGGAGGTTGACGATGCAGAAAAAGCTTTCGTACTCGTGTTGCAACGCCACCCAGTTGCGCAATGCGCCGAGATAATTCCCGAGATGAATGTTGCCGGTGGGCTGGGCGCCGCTAAAAATTCGTTTCATGGTCTGCTACCGATAAATACCAGCCCCCACGCCAGCGGCATAACGAATCTGAAAATGACGCCCAGCACGCCCGTAAAAACTGCAATGAACAAAAGAATAAAACCAAACCGCTCGAGAGTTTCTATTCCGGATTCGAAACTGGGCGGAAGTATGCTGGCCAGTACCTTGCTTCCGTCCAGCGGAGGAATCGGCAGAAGATTGAACACACCAAGTGCGACGTTAAGAATAAAGAAAACAATCAGCAACTCAATGGCGCCGTTCGCAATGGTCGAGCCGGAATTAACGAGCCCCAAGGTGTCATCGATTACACCGACTGTATACAAAACTCGAATAATGCTGCCAGCGACAAAGGCAATGATGAAGTTGCTAATAGCGCCTGCAGCCGACACCCAGAAATTGGCCACGCGTTTATTACGCCACTTCAATGGATTAACTGGTGTGGGTTTTGCCCAGCCAATAAGTGGTGCGCCAGTGAAAAAAGCAATCGCGGGGAAAAGCAGAGTGCCGATCGGATCGACGTGGGAAACCGGATTCAGACTAATACGTCCCTGCAAACGTGCAAGATCGTCGCCGAATCGGTTCGACATCCAGGCATGGGCCGACTCGTGAACTGACAACGAAAAAATGAGCGCCACCATGTAGAGGATGAATTGTTGAATGCTGCTGTTGATATTGCCCATTTAGCAGGTCGGCGCGGCAGAAATAAAACGAGTTGCTCACACTAACATGGCCCCTAAGACGTGTCAAAAACTGAGGTTTCTACAATTCGTCGGTAGGTTCAGTTAGAGCAAGAGCATTATGTTCCGAGCGCCACGCTGTAAACCGAATCGGTCGAAGCCACCACCAAATCGCCACTCGAACTAAATGCAAGCCCCACGAGATTCATGCCTGCCAAAAACAGTGCAGCATCTTTTCCATCAGGCGTGATTCTTACGATGCCGCGACGCCCACGCAGCGAAGCCGCTACCAGAAGATTTCCCTCCGGATCAAAAGCCAATCCTTGCGGCCTGCCTAAGCCTTTGTAAAAAGTGCTCACGGCGCCATCGGGAGCGACGCGCATTATCGAATCAAAAGTCGCCACAGTTGGACCAGTGACATACAGCGCATTGTCCGGGCCAACGGCTAAGTGATAAGCAGATACCGAGGGCTCAAGTTGCGCCCATACCGTCTCTTCGCCAATGCCGTTAACTTTGTAGATCGTGCCGGTGCGATCGCCCACGTACATGGTGTCATCGGAATCGAATGCAATCCCGGTCGCGACGCCAAGGCCGCGCGCGAACGGCACCGCTTCTTTGAATGGCGTGACGCGATAGACAGTGCCATCCATGCGACTGCTGACGAACATTTGACCGCGACTGTCGAAAGCGATTCCGGTTGGGTTGATAATGTCGCCAGAAAACTCGGTAATTTCTCCGTTCACATCGATGCGAAACAACGTGACCGGAAGCTGTTCGCCGCGCGCGCCGGAACGCGTAACAAAGAGAGCACCGTCGTCCCTGTCAAAAGCAGGGTTAGTTACCGGATGGAGATCTTCCGCCAGTCTGCGACCGACGATTCCGCTCGCGTCGTCGCTTCTGATTCCCTGACTTTCCAATGCAATGGCAACTGCGCCGCTCTGCCTCAGTTCGGGGACGATTGCCAGGGCGCGCCTGGGTGATAGCCCAACCAGTGGAGCCCGCTCTTTCCCAAACCAGACCGCGCAGAGTGTCGGGTCGCTGGTGTCGAAATCAACGCAATCAATCGCCACTTCGCCACCGGGGATCGCGACGGCTGGGTCTACCTTAAGGATTCTCGGCACTTTGCTCATTTGTCTGTTGAGGATGAAACCAATGGATCTAACAATTTGCTAAAGAACTTTCATCATACGACGGGCCATGGGTGCTGTCTAATCAGCGAACATTTCCGCGCCGCCGATAAAAGAGCCTTGGTTTCTTGTGGTCTGCGATGTGTTATAATCCGGCCTCGCGCGTTGACTTCAGGCGCGGCCTACCGCAGTTCCAAGGCGTGATCAGCGTGCTCGCAAACTGAATCGTAATGCTCAAGCGACTAAGCGAAGCGATATCGCAGAGCACCATCAAGAATAGTTCCCAGGCGTCGGAAACCCACTGCTCGCTGCACTCCCGCTGTAACTTCAGCCCAAACACAAACGCAAGCTGGCTTGAAAGTAATGGCAGCGCCGTTCAGGTATTAGTGTGCGCAACACCGGAAGGAAGCAATTATTAAGGACGTACTGGGAAACACTGCAGGCCTCAAGCCGAACCAGCTGCGCCGGATTGCGAAGCTATATACGCGGCGTGTGCCCCCGCAGGAAATCGTGACGCCTGAATTTGCGCGGCAATTGGCAGAACTGTCCCATGAAACCCGCCGGCAGATTGGCGCGTTGATCGATCGCGCCGGCCATGTGGAATATGTGATGGTGGGGGACAATCGCAGCATTGAGCTTCCGGACTTCAAACGCATCCGCGTAGCCGTCGATCGTTTTCGTGGCCTGCGTTGCGTACACACACATTTACGCGGCGAAGGTCTAACCCAGGACGATCTCACAGACCTGGCGTTATTGCGACTCGATCTGATGGTCGCAATTGATGTCAACGAAACCAGCGGACTCCCGGGATTAGTCAATGCGGCCCATTTGCTGCCGCTGACTGCCGACGGATCACATAGCACAGCGGGCGAATCCTACGCGTTTCTTCCAAAGGCGATCGCTTCGCAGTTGGATATCGATTTTCTTGCGCTGATCGAATCGCTTGAAGAAGAGATGGCACGCAATCGGAATGCGACGCGCCAGGCCAGAGTCAAAGATCGCACCATTCTTGTCGGCGTAACGACTGGTCCATTGAGCGATGCGGAAGAGTCGATGGCCGAACTTAACGAGTTGGCCACTTCGGCGGGTATTGTGGTACAGGACAAAGTGATTCAACGACGCCAGGCGATTGATCCGCGCACGGTGCTTGGCCGAGGAAAGCTTCAGGAGCTGCTCATTCGTTCGCTGCAACTAGGCGCGGACATGTTGGTGTTCGATCGCGAGCTGACCCCGGCCCAGGTCAGATCTCTGTCGGAAGCAACCGACTTAAAAATCCTGGATCGTTCACAACTAATCCTGGACATCTTTGCGCAACGCGCACAATCCCACGAAGGTCGTATTCAGGTTGAACTGGCGCAGCTAAAATATCTTTTGCCTCGATTGATAGCCGGACAGGATTCGGCGTTCTCGCGGCTGGCCGGCGGCATCGGTGGCCGCGGCCCGGGCGAAACAAAACTCGAGACGGATCGGAGGCGCGTGCGCGATCGCATCAACCGCCTGGAAAAAGAGATTGAGTTGCAGCGGCGCCGACGGCATGAGCGACGAAAGGTGCGCACCAGGAACCAACTGCCGGTGGTGTCTATTGTTGGCTATACCAACGCCGGAAAATCAACTCTCCTGAACGCCCTAACGCACAGTGAAGTGCGCGCAGAACAGCGGATGTTTGCGACGCTCGATCCCACGTCGCGCCGGCTCAGGCTTCCTCGAGAACAGGAAATTATTGTTAATGATACGGTCGGTTTCATTCGCGATCTTCCTCCTGGTCTCCTTTCCGCATTCCGATCGACGTTGGAAGAAATTGTTGATAGTCGCTTGTTGATTCATTTGGTTGATGCGTCGAACCCGCGCTGGTCTCAACAAGTCCAGTCAGTCGAAAGAATCTTGCAGGAACTTAGCCTGACCGAAATTCCTTCACTGCTCGTTTTGAATAAAGCAGACCTGGTAACGCCTGAGACGCTCGAAGCCACCTCGCGTCAATTCGCGACGAATAGCGGGCGACCGGTCATCTCGATCGCTGCTACCGACCAGCGAACGATGCGGCCGCTGCTTGAGAAAATCGGCGAGCTGCTTTCACGCGATATCGGTTTATCGCCGCGCGAGGAACAGTTTGACGCGCAACGCCTTTCGCGCATCGCTTAAATAAACCATGGCCCGACGCCCACGATTTACAACTCGTTTTAGCCGCGCGCGCGACCTCGCGGCAGGCTACGTGATGCGCCCGCTGCGCGTGTTCAAACCGCGAACACGTTTTTTGATCGGTTTTGGCGCGCTTGTTCTCACTACTACGCTTTTACTGCTCAGCAACTATTCCTCAAGCTTCGCAGAAGACTATCGCGAAGGAGACATCATTCGCGGCAGCATTGTTGCTCGCGGTGACATCACGGCGGTAGATATCTCTGAAACTGAAAGACGTCGAAACGCGGCCCGCCAGGCGACGCGTCCCGTCTTTAACTTTGACTCCACGCGCGGAGAAACTTCCAGCCGTAGTTTCCAGGCCGCCTGGGATGATCTAAAACAACAACTTCATGAGAAACGAAACCATACCGAAGTAACCTGGAGTGGAGAAGGAGGTGCGACGGTCGCTCGCGTTCTGAGTGCGCACAAACTCAACGATGACGATCTGAGTGTTCTTACTTCGTTGATCCGGGATGTGGGTGACAAGTACATCTACGACGATGCCGAAGTCGAACGGCTGAACCAGGAAATCGTTTTGGTCGATGTGCGCAACCCTTCCGCACAAATGATCATGCCGGCGCCGCGCACGCGCATGCTCTCACTGGCGGCCGCGCGCCAGGAACTTGAACTCAGAATTTTTGGCCTTCAGGGATGGACGCAGGAACAGAAAAGCGCCCTCGTTTCTGCAATCGTACCGTTGCTGAGACCAAACGTCGTGCTCGACCAAACGGCAACTGCGACTTTGCGAGAAACCGAAGCGAACAAAATTCCACCGGTATCTATCTCCCTTAAAAGAAATCAGGTCATTGCGCGCGAAGGCGATACAGTTACCACAGGAACGCTTTCACAGCTTACCGCTCTTAAGAGCACCGGCCATGCCGGTCGTCCCTGGCATAACTTACTCGGACTCTTGTTGATCGTGGTGGCGGTTTATTGGGTGGTATGGAAATTTACCGAGCACCGCAGCACCGCGTCGGTAATTTCGCTTTCCAAATGGCGAGCGTTTGCGCTGGTTGGCTCCGCGATCGTAGTTGAAACAGCGCTTATGCGAATTGGGTTTACGTTCGGCGATGCAGTTGCCGGCAGGATGACGACTGCGCCTTTCAACGACCCGATGATCTGGAACTTTGCTATTCCCTTCGCTGCTGCGGCTTTGTTGGTCGTGATGTTGGTTGACACGCAGCTTGCCTTTCTTACGGGAATTGTTACAGCGTTGTTCGCCGGTTTGCTGGCGCCAACCGGCATTGAAAAAGCGATCTATGCAATGATTTCCTGTGCCGGCGCGATTTACGGCATTGCCAAGTATCGTGAAAGACAATCCGTAACTTTGGCCGGCTTATTTGTGGGCGGAGTAAACGCCTTCATGGCGTTGGCGCTGATCGCTTATGCCGAACAAGCAATAACCTTGAATTCGTTTCTGCTGGCAATCGGCTGCGGTTTCGCCGGCGGGCTCCTAACTGCAATTTTTGCCGCAGGCGGGTTGCCGATCAACGAATCACTCTTCGGGATATTGACGGACGTCAAACTGCTCGAACTCTCCAACGCCGATCTGCCAGTCCTGGGTCAACTGGCCTTGCGAGCACCCGGCACCAACCAGCACTCGCATGCGGTAGGTCAGCTTGCCGAAGATGCATGTCGCGCGGTCGGCGCAAATCCATTGTTAGCACGCATTGGCGCGCTTTATCACGACATCGGCAAGGTAGCTGCGCCCGAATACTTTGTGGAGAATCAACAGGGCGAAAACCCACACGATCACATGAGGCCAACGCAAAGCGCGAGGGTTATCACCAGCCATGTAACCTATGGCATGAAATTGGCGAAGGAAATCAATCTGCCGAAGCAGATTGCCGACTTCATTCCGCAACACCACGGTACGCGCACTCTGCATTTCTTTCTGAGAAAGGCCGAGAGCGTGGCCAAACCGGGTGAAGTAATCGATGAAAAAGATTTTCGTTATCCTGGTCCAAAGCCGCAATTTAAGGAAGCGGCCATCATGATGCTGGCAGATTCGTGTGAAGCAGCCGCGCGTTCACTGGCACGGCCTGACCCCGAAAACATTCGCGCCATCGTGGTGAAGATCGTGGACGCTGTCATCAGCGATGGCCAACTTGATGAATGTGACTTGACCCTTCAGGAAATCACAACGATTCGAGAAGCGGTCATCAGCGCGCTCACTGCAATCTATCACGCACGCATCGATTATCCCGGCTTCAATCCGCCAAAAGCCACCGGCCCATTATCAGCGCTTCCTTCGGTCGACCTGGACAGCGAAGAACGCGGCATCAGCTACAGCCGCGCCTCGGACGTTCCTATAAACGAGGCAGGTGAAGTAGAAGACGAAGCAATCAGCCGCAAGGTTGGGAAACGCTGAGCGCTGAGAACAAAACTCATTTTCAGGTTGTTGACTCAGTCAGAAGCGATTCTGGAGTTTTTGATAAGTTGTAGCTAAATCTTCCGGCAGCACGCGAGCTTCACCAACAGACGTCATGAAATTAGTATCGCCCGACCAGCGCGGCAAGATGTGTATGTGAATGTGGCCTGCAATTCCCGCCCCTGCGGCCCGGCCCAGATTCATTCCTAGATTGAATCCGTCCGGCCGGTACACTTCCCGCAAAGCAGTCTGAGATTGTTTGCTGAGGTCCATTAACTCATCAGTGGTCGCCTTTGCGGCCATGTCGAGTTCGCCAATGTGTTCGTACGGAACGATCAGCAAATGACCGCTGGTGTAAGGGTAGCGGTTCAAAACGACGAAATTGTACGAGGCGCGATGAAGAACAAGATTTGCTTCGTCGTTACCGGACTCGTCTCGCAGTTTACAAAAGACACAGACGCTTGTGTCCGCGTCGCCGGCGGAAGCGATGTATTCGGAACGCCAGGGACTCCATAGCCTGTCCAATTTTTATCCTCTGGGAATTACAGAATGGGCGGCTGCCGCGTTTCATCGGCAACATGGGTGGCAGAAGCTTCCGCGGGGCGACGCGTAGAGGCGTCGGGGTCGTTGATCAGCTCTTTGAGTTCTTTGCCAGGCTTGAAGTAAGGAACGCGTTTGGCGGGAATACTCACGGGGTCTCCGGTCTTGGGATTTCGGCCGCGCCGCGCGCCGCGCTCGCGCACGCGGAAGCTGCCGAAACCTCGCAATTCAATCTTCTCACCCTGATTCAAGGTTTCGATAATACTTTCAAAAACAATTTCGACGAGTCGCTCGGCGTCTTTCTTTGTAAGTTCCGCCGCTTCGGCGACATCCTCGACGAGTTCTGCCTTTGTCATGCATCACCTCAGATGAGAAAAATAGCCAAGCTACAAACGAAGAAAATTAACTGTAAGTCTTAACGAATGGCGAGGCGTGCTCAACTCGGTACACTATCAGAAACGATCAAGCCGGGCAAGATTTGCTGCGAACAAAAGATCGAGTCAATGTAACTCCAACAGTGTCGATTCGAACAAACAGAAATCAGGGCTGCACGCGGGAATTTGCGCGGCTATTTTTGCTCTTCTTCCGGCTCCAACTCCGGACTCGGTTCCTGCTCCGTCGATTCCTGCTCCGGTTTTAGTTCCAGCTCCGGTTTCGCCTCCGGCTTCGGTTCCGGCTTGCTCAAACCAAAATCCGCCAGCTCGCCCAGCGATGCCATGCCGCTGCCTGCTACCGAAGAATAGACCTTCGTATCCAGAACCGGTTCATCTTTGCCCACTGCCCGTGCGGACAATCCGATCTTCTTATTTTCAGAGTCAATGCGCAGGATTTTGAAGTCCATCTCCTGGCCAATCTGGACCACGTCTTCGGGCTTCTCTACCCGCTCTTCCGAAAGTTCAGAAATATGGCACAGCCCTTCGAGATTGTCGTCAAGTTCAATAAACGCTCCGAAATTTGCGAAGCGCGCAACTTTTCCTTTAACAACATCGCCCGGCTTATGCTCGTTGACAAATCTGTCCCAGGCGTTTGGCTCAAGATCTTTTATCGAAAGCGACAGGCGCCGGTTTTCAGCATCGATGCTGGTAATCACCGCATCGATCTCCTGACCTTTCTTCAAAACTTCGCTGGGATGTTTGATGCGACGTGACCAGGAGATATCGGAAACATGAACCAAGCCATCTACGCCGTCTTCGATTTCAATAAAGGCGCCAAAGTCTGTCAGGTTTCTGACGCGGCCATGGACGCGCGTGCCAACCTGATAACGTTCGTGCAATGTCTGCCAGGGATTATCCTGAATCTGTTTCATGCCCAGGCTAATCCGGCGCGCTTTTGGATCCACGCTTAACACTTCAACTTCAACTGTGTCCCCGGGATTGACCAGTTTGCTGGGATGCTTAACGCGTTTAGACCAGCTCATTTCCGAAACATGGACCAACCCTTCGACGCCGTTTTCCAGTTCCACAAACGCGCCGTAGTCAGCAACGCTGGCTACACGACCCGGCACTCGACTGCCAACCGGAAAGCGCTCATCGACACTCGACCATGGATCGGGCAACAACTGCTTGTAACCAAGTGAGACGCGTTCGCGTTCACGGTCAAACTTGAGCACCTTAACCTGTACGGTTTCGCCAACCTTGAACAGCTCACTGGGATTTTGCAAGCGTCCCCATGACATGTCAGTAACGTGAAGTAAACCGTCGACTCCACCGAGATCGACAAACGCGCCGTAGTCAGTCAGGTTTTTTATTTGGCCCTCGACAACCACATCTTCTTCGATGTGTCCCAGCGTTTCGCCTTTGCGTCCTGCGTTCTCCTCTTCGAGCACCGCCTTGCGAGACAGCACCACGTTGGAACGCTTGCGGTTTAGTTTTATGACCTTGGCTTCGATTTCCTGATTGCGAAGCGAATCCAGATTGCGCACCGGGCGAATATCTACTTGCGAGCCGGGAAGAAACGCAGCAATGCCATCGATGTCAACGCGTAGGCCACCCTTGATGCGTTCTATCACACGACCTTTAACACTAGTGCCATCGCGGTACGACTTTTCAAGATCGTCCCACGCCCTCATGCGCACCGCATCGGCGCGGGACAATACCGGTAGGCCGTCCGCAGTCTCCATGCTTTTAACCAACACGTCGACCTCATCGCCCGGCTTCACCGAAAGCACGCCGTTCTCGCTGAACTCAGCTGGATTGACTATGCCTTCCGACTTGTAACCGAAGTCGATAACGACGCCGCGCTCGCTAATGCCAACGACCGTGCCGCGCACGACTTCACCTTCCTGCAAACTGGCTTGCTCTTGCTCAAACTGATCGAGCAGTTGGCCGAAGTCGACATCGCCGGCATGACGTGGCTCTTCATCGTCCTCGCTTTTGAGGGCGACGGCCGGATTGGTTTCATTTGCCGGTTGGGTTTCTGACGTAGATGTCGAGATTGTTTGATCGTCAGAAGATGGGTTGTTGTCGGTTTCTTGATTGTTTAGATGCGATTCTTCACTAGCCATGCAAACTCCTGTAACAGTCCCGGATAAAATTCACCGCTGAGATCCCTTTCGCGCGTCTGCCATTCCAAAGGCGAAAGAACAGTACCCAAGCGGCGCTTGCTTAGTTGCCTTGGCGATGATGTCGGGATTGAAGCTTGCGAGGAATGCGAGCCGTTTAGATTTGGAAAAGGAGGTTTTATGTGTTTCGATTTCCGCGCGCCCGTAGTCACCCGCTTGGTCCGACAATCACCAGTCGCTTACCGGGTAGGCTCGCAATGTACACGCCGCAATAAGCGCATGTCAAGGTGCTGACACGACTGCGCGAAGTCGGTATCCAACCAAACCGAACGCAACAAAACTTCGTAACGATTTAGTAACTACTGGCTTGCGGTTGACACGCTGTCGGAACCACGCGGAACAACGTAGACTCCGGCGGAGTGAGATCCGACAAACAATGTGTTTTGATCCTGCCCATCAAATGCCAGCGCCCAGATTCTTTGGCTGGGCAACCGCTGTTCTTTCGGATCGATGCGCGCCCAGGTTGAGCCTGCATTGAGCGAGCGATAAACGCCGCCGCCAATCTCTCCAGTTTGATAAGCATTACCGGCGAATACTTCGTCAGGGTTGCGTGGGTTGACCAGAATGCTGGTGAAGTCACCAAACGGTAGGTTGCCGCCGCGGCGGCTCCAACTGGCGCCGCCATCGCGCGTCATGTAAAAAGCCTGCTTGGTTCCAACATAACCATAGTTGGGCCGGCGCGGATCCCGGGTAATAACATTCACCGGAGTTTCGCTGGGGATGCCCGGCATTTGCTGCCAGGTTTTTCCCGCGTCTCGAGAAACGAGCACCCCTGAAGCTGCAGTGCCTACCCAAATTGTTTCGGGATTTTGCGCGTCGATTGAGATGCAAGCGGTCCTGGCATCGAAGCCCGAACCATATGAAAGTTTTTGCCAGCCTTGAGTGGGGTCAAGCGAGCGAAACAAACCGAGGTTGGTTGCCGCCAGAAACAACGGTTGCTGACTGGCAGGATCCACGGTTTGCGCAAGCGCGTTGACGGCATCAGACAACACGACAGATGCCGTTTCATCGCTACCTGCCGGTGTGGCAACACGTAGCGCTGCAAGCGTGACCGGATCAAATTTACCCGTAACAGGAAGATGATTGTCGAGCTGAAATTTCCTTAGCGCCTTCGTAGTTAAGACGCCGCTAAGACCGTCCGGTGTGCCAACGTTATAGCCAGCCGTATTCAAGGCCTGCTGCGCTCTGCGAACCGTGTCACTTGGTTTGGGCGCGGCCGGTGCGCGCGTTGCCGGCGGGCGTTTTTTCCCCGCCCGCCCCTTTGTTGCTTTAGTCGCAGGCCCAGCTGTCCATACCGGGGCCCACGATGCTCCGCGGTCAAGTGATCTATACACACCAAGGTTGGTGCCGAGATAAATCGTATTAACGTTGCGAGCGTCCTGCATGATCGAATATGTGATCAAGCGCGGCGGCATGCTGCGCATAGATGGCCGCCAGGTTTCGCCGTTGTCAGTGCTTACAAATAGAAAGCCGCCTCCCGTCGTTGTATTTATCGTCGCCGCATACACACGATTCGGCATTTCGCGATCGGCAACAATCACGTTGGCAAATCTGCCGCTATAGCCGGCATTGGTCGGTGCAAAGTTTTTTCCGCCATCGTAAGACACCATGACGCCGTAATTGTTCGTGCCGATATACACCGTCTGTGGCCGAGAAGGATGAACGGCAATGGAGTTGATCTCGAGCTGGCGTGAAGTTGTGACCATCCACGAATCGGCGTCGCCGCCACGTTCAGAGCGCCAGAATCCTTCGGTCGTTCCGGCGAAAACCAAACCGGCGATCGATGGGTGCTGCAAAATTGCGCGCGTGCGTCGCGATTGCGAAGGGATTCCCTGGACCTTCTTCCAATTGTCACCGGCAGTTCGGGTTTCGTAAATGCCACTGCAAGCGGAAGCGATAATGTGATTTGGATCACGCGGGTCGATATCTATCGCGAAGATGTCAGAATCATCGATGATTCCGTTCTTAATAGTTTTCCAGGTTTTTCCACCATCAGTGGACTTGTAAGGCAAGTACCACGTACCGGCATAAATAGTGTTCGCTGTTCTGGGATCGATTGCGAGAGATTCGACGTGAACCAACCCAGCCACCGACAAGGTGGGTAGTTGCGTCCAGGTGTCTCCAGCGTTATCCGACCGAAAGATGCCATTGAACGTGCCCGCAATCAGAACATCAGGGTTGGCGTCCGCCTGGGTTAACGAGTGGAGCGCTTCATTTTTTAACTCCGGACTCTCGCGCCAATGATGTCCACCATCAGTGGACTTAAAAAAACCGCCTGCCTCTTTGTGACGATGAGCGCCAACGTAAAGCACGCGCGAGTCGCGGGGGTCAACAATAATATGATCCACGAAAAGCCGGGGACGATTAAAATTGTAAAGGAACTGCCAGGTCTTGCCTGCATCCGCCGAGGTATACATTTGGCCATCGAGCGTGCCGAAATAAAATCGATCCGCATTACTGGGATCGACGACCAGGCTACGGACATCACCGCCCGGGGGGCCATTGGAACGCCAGTCGTCAGAATATTTGCTGGCCGGATCAGCGGCGACTTCGGTGAGCGAGTCGAGCGCGGACCCTTGCGCAACGAAAGGCATCGGCAGCGCAGATAACATAACCAATAGAAGAATGAGTTTTGGCAATCTATTTATCATATCGTCATTACAACTCCGCAAGGATTTAGTAAGCGGGGGCGCGGCTCAGCCTCAAGTCTAATATAACTTCCGAAGTTTGTATGCAGCAACCGGCAAGACGCGAGAACGGTGCCACTAAAGGAAAGCTAGTTGTAACGGCTAAAAGCGAAGCGGGCGACGTTTCTGATTGAAACATCGCCCGCTGCGGTTGCGCGCGTCACTCATTCAAGACGACGCGGTTGGTTTGTTCCCTACTCCTCGTCTGTCCGACGACCACGCCGTACTCTGCGCCGCGGCGTCGC
>DATNOG010000065.1:0-14221 GCA_035601415.1 Pyrinomonadaceae bacterium
GCGTTCGCGACCCAGCGCCAAACTGTCAATTGCGTCGTTGGAAACGCTGGCGGTGATTGCTTACAAACAACCGGTCACGGTGCCGGAGATCCTCGAGATTCGTGGAGTCCAATCTCCCTCTTCGATCAAGACGCTACTCGACAAGAAGCTGATTGTGGCCAAAGGCCGCAAAGATACGGTTGGCCGGCCGATGATGTATGGAACCTCGAAAGAATTTCTAATGCAGTTTGGCTTGAAGGATCTTTCCGAGCTTCCGAGCATGGAGGATTTTCAGGATTTGGCTGGCGGCGGGGGCTAGAAGGCAGTAGGCACTAGGCAGAAAGCAGAGAACCGCCGCTTAGCGCAATGCTTTCTTTCTGCCTTCTGCTTAGTGCCTACTGCCTACTTTCAAGATGCAAGAGCGACTTCAAAAACTCATTGCCAACGCCGGCCTTGCTTCGCGGCGTCACGCCGAAGAATTGATTACGGCTGGCGAAGTTACCGTCAACGGCAAGGTTGTAACGGAGCTGGGAACAAAGGCCGATCCGCAGAAAGATCATATCAAGGTCCGCGGCAAGCTTATCAACCCAACGCTGCAGAAACGCGCGCTGGTTCATGTGCTGCTGAACAAACCGAAAGGGTGCCTCTCGAGCGTGAGCGATCCTGAAGGCCGGCCGACCGTGCTCGAGTTTTTGCCCGCCTCGCTTGGTCGTGTTTACCCAGTCGGCCGTTTGGATTTCAATACTGAGGGTTTGCTGCTGCTCACGAACGATGGCGAGTTTACAAACTTCATCACCTCAGCGCGCAACAAAGTCCAGAAAGTCTACGAAGCAAAGGTGAAAGGTGTGCCCTCTGAGCAGGCGATTGAGCGATTGCGACGCGGTGTTACGCTCGAAGATGGGACGCGAACGGCGCCGGCAAAAATCAAACGCGTTTATGAAACACAGACCAACACCTGGTTTGAGATTATCCTGCATGAAGGAAAGAACCAGCAGATACGGCGCATGTTTGATCTCATCGGACATTCAGTGATGAAGCTGCGCCGCTCGCAGATTGGTCCGTTGCGAGATGACAAGTTGAAGCCCGGCGCTTGGCGCAAGCTTTCTGAACCGGAGGTCAAAGCGATCACGACGAGAGGCAGGAACGGGCGAGAGAAGCGCGCGGCCAGTCACGCTTCATCGCGGCAATAAGGTAGAATCTAAAATTCGGAAGGAAATGTTGGTTTGGACAGGCATTCTTGCCTGTGATGTGGCAGGCGGGAATGCCTTTGTCGCGTCTCCTAACGGAAAAGCAGAAGCGGAATGCATTTCGAATTAAGCGAAGAGCAGCGGCAGATAAAAACCAGCGTGCGCGAATTCGCGGAGGCTGAGATCGCTCCACATGTGATGGAGTGGGATGAAGCGCAGCACTTTCCGATCGAGCTGCAACCAAAACTGGCGGCGTTGGGCCTGACCGGCGTTTTGTTTCCGGAAGAATACGGCGGCGCCGGTATGGGTTACATCGAATACGCCACTATCATCGAAGAGCTTTCGCGCGTCGATGGCTCGGTCGGTATCTCGGTTGCCGCGCACAACTCGCTTTGCTCGAATCACATTTACCAGTTTGGCACTGAAGCACAAAAGCAAAAGTTTCTGGTGCCGCTGGCAGCCGGCCAGCACCTGGGCGCGTGGGGCCTGACCGAGCCGAGTGCCGGCTCTGACGCGTCGGGAACGCGTTCTACCGCCGTGCGCAAAGACGAGGGTTGGATTGTTAACGGCTCGAAGAATTTCATCACGCACGCAATTCATGCGGACACTTGCGTGGCGATGGCGGTAACCGATCGCGCAAAACGAAGCAAAGGCATTTCGGCGTTCATTTTTGAAAAGGGAATGGCGGGCTTTGCGCCCGCAAAGAAAGAGAACAAGCTTGGCTTGCGCGCGTCGGAAACGGCCAGCGTCGTCTTTGAGGATTGTTTCGTGCCCGATGAAAACCGTCTGGGCGATGAGGGTCAGGGCTTTGTCAATGCTATGGAGATTCTCGATGGCGGCCGCATTTCTATTGCGGCGCTTGCAGTGGGAATAGCCCAGGGCGCATACGAATCGGCGGTGCGTTACGCGAAAGAGCGGCAGCAGTTTGGCAAACCCATCGCGGAGTTTCAGGCGATCCAGTTTAAGTTGGCAAACATGGCAACGCAGATCGACGCCGCCCGTCTGTTGATGTATCGCGCGGCCTGGCTCAAGGACGCTAAGCGAAAGGTAACGAAGGAATCGTCAATGGCTAAGCTGTTCGCTTCCGAGATTAGCGTAAACGTTTGTGAGGAAGCGATTCAGGTGCACGGCGGCTATGGCTACACTAAGGATTATCCACCCGAGAAATACTGGCGCGATTCCAAGTTGTGCACGATCGGCGAAGGCACGTCAGAGATTCAACGACTGATTATCGCGCGCGAGATTTTGCAGCAATTGTGATAAGGGTTACGCAAAGTCGGCATGGTTCGATGGACGCTGCAGCGAACACGAAGTCACTAATCGATCGGATCGCGGCCGGTGACGCGCGCGCAGTAGCTCGTGCGATTTCAAAAGTAGAAGATCTTTCAAAAGATGCGTCGGAACTGATGAAGCAGATTTTTCCGCTGACGGGTCGTGGCCTCGTAATCGGTATTACGGGCCCACCCGGCGCCGGCAAGTCGTCGCTGGTCGACAAGCTTGCGTTGTATTACCGCCAACACGGCGAAAGGGTGGGTATTGTTGCGGTTGACCCTTCAAGTCCGTTTTCCGGCGGCGCCATTCTCGGCGATCGCATACGCATGCAGACGCTGGGATTGGACAGCGGCGTTTTCATCCGTTCGATGGCGACGCGCGGTAACCTTGGTGGTCTGGCGCGCACGACGGTCGACGCGGTTTCGATTTTGGACGCGGCCGGTTACGGCAAAATCATCATCGAAACCGTTGGCGTGGGCCAGGATGAAGTTGAAGTAGTTAAGGCTGCAGATATTTCCGTAGTGGTGCTGGTGCCGGGAATGGGTGACGACATCCAGACGATCAAGGCCGGCATAATGGAAATTGGCGACATCTTTGTCATCAACAAAGCCGATCGCGATGGCGTCAATTCTACTGAAAAGGAATTGCAGGCATTGCTGTCGTTGGCGGAACGCAATGATGCCTGGCAGCCGCCAATTGTTAAGACGATAGCCACTGAAGGTAGCGGCGTCGAGGAATTGGCCGCTGCGATTGAAAACTATCGCGAGTTTCATTTGCGGACAAAGTCAGGCGATGGCCGCCGCCGCGCTATTGCGCGTTGGCGAATCCTGGAGTTGCTGCGCGAACGGCTCGTTTCGCAAACGCTTGAGTCTGCTGCTACATCCCAGAAGCTCGACGAACTGGCCGCGGAGGTTGCGAGCCGTCAACGTGACCCTTATTCTGCCGTGGAGGAGTTAATGGCGGGCAAGTCAGTAGTCAGTGGTCAGTAGTCAGTAGTTTGCGACTCGACTCTAACAATCTGGCAAAACTGACAACTGACAACGAACAACTGGCAAAGAGTATGAAAGTCGATCACATCGGTATCGCGACGCCTCAAATGCAGGAGGCGCTTTCTGTTTGGAGGGACACCCTGGGTTTGTCGGTGGATTCGACAGATGAAGTCCCCGAGCAGGGCGTGCGTGTAGCGATGCTGGCGATTGGTGAAACGCACATTGAGTTGCTGGAACCCTTGGGTGAAGATTCGCCCGTGGGAAAATTTTTGCAGAAGCGCGGCCCCGGCATTCACCACATCGCGATCAGCGTGACGAACATTCTTGAAGCGCTCAGCGATTTGAAAGCAAAAGGTGCGCGCTTGATCGATGAAACTCCACGAGTAGGCGCCAATGGTTGTTTGGTTGCATTCATTCATCCTTCTGCGACCAATGGCGTGTTGTTAGAGTTAGTAGAGCATCAGGATTTGAATTAGAAAGGAATATTGTTTTGACCTCAACTACTAAAGCCTGGATCGCAGCTGGCGTGGCCGTCGTGTTTGCGTTGGCACTTATCGTTTGGCAAGTGAAGGCGCGCCGGTCGGAATCGCTGAACCTGTCGGCCGAAGACATGGCAATGATTGCCCAGGAGCAGTCACCCCAATTTCGTACGCGGCTGGCGTCAGACGCAAACGCAAGAAAAGATTTTGCTGATGACCTGCGCAAGCTTCTGGCTGTCGCCGAAGAAGCCCGCGCCAGGGGAATCGGCAACAAGCCGGAAGTAAAGCGACAACTTGATCTCGTAAGGTCTGTGGTAATCGCCGAAAACTATTTCAAATCGCAGGGCGCCGGCGAGGCTGGTCCAAACATTTCTGATCAGGAGGTTGAAGAGTTCTTTAAGCAACCTGCAAACCAGGCAAAGTTTGATCAGTTCATCAACGACGCCAAGGCAAAGAACCCCCAGCTTGCCGGCGGTCAGATTCCCGAAGAGCAAATGAAGCAAGTGAAGCGGCAACTGGGCCAGGTGCTGATTGGCGAAAGCAAGGCTTTGGCAGCCGGTATCGACAAGCAGCGTCCTGTCGAGTTGCAAGTAAAGCTCGAGCAGGCGCGCATCCTGGCGCAGACTTACGCACAGGAACAATTGGCCGAAAAGATGAAGGCGACCGACGCAGAAATTGACGCCTACATCGCGCAGCATCCCGAGCTGGACGTTAAGCAGAACCGATCAAAAGCCGAGGAAGTTTTGAAGCGAGTGCGGGCGGGCGAGGATTTTGCCAAACTCGCGAAAGAGTTTTCGACCGATCCCAGCAGCAAGGAGAAGGGCGGCGACTTAGGTTGGTTTGGCCACGGACAGATGGTACCGGAGTTTGAGCAGGCGGCCTTCGCACTTCAGCCAGGGCAGGTAAGCGACATCGTTCAGACCAAGTTTGGTTATCACATCATCAAACTTGAAGAGCGCAAGACTGAAACCAAAGATGGCAAGCCTGATGAACAGGTTCATGCGCGACATATCCTGATCGGTGAGAGCGCCCCGGCGGACAATCCGTTTGCTCCGCCGCAGAGCGGTCGGGACAAGGCACGCGCTGCCGTGGAGCAGGAAAAGCAAAAGAAAGTATTGGATGAGATCGTTGCGCGTTCTCACGTTACCGTCGCCGAAAATTTTTCCGTAAAGCCGCCTGAAGCGCAACCGCGGCAAGCGCCACCGGGATTTGGTCCGGGAGAAACCGAACCGCAACCAGTCGAGCCGGCGCAGGAGCCACAGAAACCGAAAGCGGGCGAACCTCAAAAGAAAAATGAGCCTAAGCAACGTCAGAAATGAAGGCTGTGGCGGCTAAGGTCTACGATGCAATTTGGCGATTTTCGAGTGGAGATCGTTCCAGACACGGAGTTTCGTTTGGACGGCGGCGCGATGTTTGGTGTCGTGCCGCGCACCTTATGGTCCAGGGTCTGTCCGCCTGACGAGCAGAACCGCATTCGCATGAACATGAATTGCGTGTTCGTTGAAACCGGCAGCGAGCGAATACTGGTCGAGACGGGAATTGGCGAGAAGTGGTCCGCGAAGCATAAGGAAATGTACGGCATCGCTCGTGAGCGCTCGTTGCCGGAATCATTGCGCGCGATTGCCGGGCTTGCAGCAGAAGACATCAGCATCGTAATAAACACGCACCTGCATTTTGATCACGCCGGCGGAAATACATCAGTGAACGGCGGAGCCAGGGCGATGCCGGCGTTTCCTAACGCGCGTTATTTTGTTTCAAAGCATGAGTTGGAGCATGCGCAAGCGCCAACTGAGAGGGATCGAGCCAGCTATTTCCCCGAGAATTGGCAGCCGTTGATCGAAAGCGGACAACTCGAAACGAAGGAGAGTGATTACGAAGTTGTTCCTGGCCTGCGCATGGAAACTTATCCCGGCCACAATCGCTCAATGCAGTGTTGGAGGCTGCAGTCGCGCGGTCAAACTATATTTGGGTTTGCGGATTTGGTCCCGATGAGGGCGCATGTGTCTTACCCGTGGATCATGGGATACGACCTTTTCCCCACCGAAACACTGGAAGCGAAAAAGAAATTATTACCGCAAGCGGCCCGTGAAGAATGGGCCTGCTTGTTTTATCACGATCCCGATCAGCCGCTGTGTAAACTGATTGAAGAGGATGGAAAACTGCGAGCAGTTAGTATTGAAGAGTTCAAGGAGGCGTAAATGATGAACAGAAGACTGCTGATTATCGCTCTCATCATCGCCTGCGGATTTTCTGCAAGCAGCACTTTGGCACAGAAACGAGGCCCATCTACTCCACAGGAACGTAAGCGAGCGGTTGAGATTGCGACGCTGCTGGAAAACGATCCGCTTAATAAGAACGCAGAGGCTCTGAGTCGCGAGTTACTTATTTGGCTGATCGAGATACCAGACATTACCGTTACGATTTGTACGGGCATGCTCGGCGACTATTCGAAGATCAAGGGTGATTATGCGGGGACCATTACTACTCAGTTGAGTTTTGCCGAAGTCAAGTTTGTTATCGAGCACCCCGAACAAGCCAACGATGAGTATCAGGTCTATCTTGCCGGTGTGGAAAGCGTCCTTAAGACGTACCAGAACATCAAAAAGGCCAAGCCGAAGGTACGGCTGGAACCACTTGAAGAATTGTGGGTGAAGCAGCAGGTAGGAGAACTCCCGGAATTCATCAAGAACGCAATGGTCGGATGCAAGTGACTCAGCCTCTACCCAGAAACTAATGACCACAGCAAGAATCGGAATCATTGGTGGCAGCGGTTTATACCAAATGCCGGAGTTGCTCGACGTTGAAGAGGTCGAGTTGGAAACGCCGTTTGGGAAGCCATCGGACGCCTTCATCGTCGGCACGCTCGAAGGCGAACGCGTCGCCTTTCTGCCGCGGCATGGACGTGGACACAGCTTTACGCCTACTGCGGTTCCTTATCGCGCGAATATCTATGCAATGAAGATGCTGGGTGTGGAACGAATACTGTCGGCATCTGCGGTGGGCTCGTTGCAAGAGCGGTATGCTCCACTCGACATGGTGATTCCGGACCAGTTTTTCGATCGCACGCGAGCGCGAGCGCGGGAATCGACATTCTTTGGCGAGGGCATTGTGGCCCATGTGACGTTTGCGCATCCCGTCTGCAGTGAACTGGGCGACGTGCTTGAGGAAGCATGCAAGGTTACGGAAGTGAAGACTCATCGCGGCGGCACGTATCTGTGCATGGAAGGCCCTGCGTTTTCCACTAAGGCCGAATCCGAAGTGTACCGGTCATGGAACATGGACGTGATTGGCATGACAAATTTGCAGGAAGCCAAGCTCGCACGCGAGGCTGAGATTTGTTACGCCACGCTGGGGCTGGTGACCGACTACGATTGCTGGCACGCGGGCCATGATGATGTGACGATTGATATCGTTGTCGACTATCTAAATAAGAACGTGCGCAATGCGCAACTGATTATGAAAGAGGCCGTCAAGCGCCTGACCGAATCGGAACGGAGCTGCAAATGCGGGTCGGCGCTGAAGAATGCCATCTTTACGGCGCCGCATTTGTGGCCGCCTGAGACTCGGCAGAAGTTGGACGTGATAGTTAAGAAATATGCGCTCGAGTGAAATTGTTCGAGCAGTTCGCTGGAAACCCGCATCCAAAGCAGTGTTCAGAGAAGAGTGTTAAGAGGTAATTTATGAAGAAAGCCTTAATTGCATTATGCGCGATATTGATCGCGATTAGCTGTCAAGTTTCGGCTTCGTACGCGCAGGGCGCTGCAAAAACTGGCCCGGACCCGTCAACCGTGCGCGATGAAGATCTGGAAAAGGATTCGTTACATAACCTGGAAGTTGCGCGCCATTACTTCAAGTTAAAGAAAGCCTATGTGGCGGCGATCAAGCGTTGCGAAGAAATCGACGCGGGCAATCCGAATTTCGCGAAGATGGACGAGGTGCTTTTCATTGCCGGCGAAAGCAGCCTGCGCCTGGCCGACAATCGCGGCAAGCAAAAAACGAAGGAGAAAACACCCGAACAATTGCGCCAGGACGCTCGCGTTTATCTTTCGCGACTCGCGGCTGAGCATCCCAACAGTCCTTTTGCCAAACAGGCTGAAGACGACCTGAAGGCGCTTGGGGGTGCGATACCCAAGGCGACGCCTTAATAAGCTAATTAACAAGCACACATCAAAGCAGATTTACCATTTGCCATTTATCATTTCTCATTTGCCATTGCAGACATGTCCAATAACTCTCTCGCCTCCAATGACAAGTTCTGGTCATCAAAGTGAGAAATGGCAAATGAGAAATGGCAAATGATAAATCGTCTTTTTGCTTTCAAGCTTCCCAACACACAAACATAAAAACAAAACTATGTCACTACTAGTAGTTGGTTCAGTCGCATTCGACGCCGTTGAAACTCCGTTCGGAAAGTGTGAAAAGATGCTGGGCGGCTCTGCATCGCACTTCTCAATTTCTGCCAGCTACTTCACCGACGTCAGCATCGTCGGTGTAGTGGGGGGCGATTTTGGCGACGACGACGCCATCGTCTTTGCCACACACGGAATCGACACCACCGACCTGGAAAAAATTCCGGATGGTAAAACGTTTCGCTGGTTTGGACGCTACGATTACGACTTGAATGTTGCGCACACACTCGATACCCAATTGAACGTTTTTGCTGACTTCAAACCAAAACTGTCCGAGCGTTCAAAACAAGCGCGGCTGGTTTTTCTGGGAAACATTCAGCCAGACTTGCAGCGTGAGGTTCGTGAGCAAGTCCCAAATGCGGAACTGGTGGCGTTGGATACGATGAATCTTTGGATTGAGAACACGCGCGAATCGCTGTTGCGCACCATCAAGGGCGTCGACGTCGTTATCATCAACGATGCTGAAGCGCGCCAGCTAACTGAAATACCGAATCTTATCAAGGCGGCGCGCACAATTCTCTCGTGGGGGCCAAAGGCTTTGATTGTTAAGCGTGGCGAATACGGCGCGGCACTTTTTACGCGCGACAGTTATTTCGCAATTCCGGCCTATCCGCTCGAGTCTGTTTTTGATCCGACCGGCGCCGGCGACACTTTTGCCGGCGGTTTTATGGGTTACCTGTCGAGCCAGCAAGAGCTCGACGAAGCCGCCATGCGCCGCGCGACAATCTTTGGATCGGTGATGGCTTCTTTCAATGTCGAAGAATTCGGCACCGCGCGAGTGCGGCGTTTGACGCAGGCGGAAATCAACGACCGCTTTAGCGCTTTCAAGCGGATGACGCATTTTGATGAGATACCTTTTGAAAGGGCAGTGACAAGTAACAAGTGACAAGTGACAAGTGACAAGTCACGAGTAAAAGCATTATTCTCTTTCTTGTCACTTGTCACTTGTCACTTGTCACTCGTTACTTGTCACTATCGCGAGGGTTATATGTTCTGTCCTGTTTGCGAATCTGAATACGAGCCAGGCATCGCGCGTTGTCCCGATGACAATTCGGAGCTGGTTGCACGCTTGACGTCCACCAATACAGCTCACGACAGCAGCGAGGCGAAGTGGGTGCCTTTACACAACCTCGGCTCGCCGGTGGAAGCTGAGATGGTGAACGACATCTTCACAAAGAACGGCATTCGCTCGGTGGTGCAATCGGGCGGCGCCGATGCTTTCTCGCCACTACTTTCGAGCACCTCGCCTGGCTCAGTGATTCTTGTGGATGAACGTGACTTCGATCGTGCGAAAGACTTGTACTCTGCCTTCTTTGGCGAAGACACAACACCACTAACCGGTGGCGAGATCGACGAGGACGAAGAATGAAGTTTAGAGTGCAGCCCCGGGGCCCCGCGCGGGCAGCCCGCCGGGGGTGGTAGCGTCCAGGCCGCTCTTGCCGAAGCTGGAGCAAACTAAAGTTTATACTCTGAACGAAGAACGAAGTTTAGAGTACAGCCTTCAGGCTGCTCTTGCCGTAGCTAGAGCAAACTAAAGTTTGTACTCTGAACTGGTTGAGTCTCCATGAGCGCCGCACCTGACCAACCCATCGCCGTTTTCATCACAACTCCTAACAAAGAAGAAGCAGCGCGCTTAGCGGACAAGCTGGTTGAGCGGCGACTCGCCGCCTGCGTGCAGATTCTGCCGGCGATGGAATCCGTTTATCGCTGGCAAGGCAAGATCGAGAGG
Source organism: Pyrinomonadaceae bacterium (assembly GCA_035601415.1). Lineage (GTDB taxonomy): Bacteria > Acidobacteriota > Blastocatellia > Pyrinomonadales > Pyrinomonadaceae > PSRF01. Next base: position 10,045 of record DATNOG010000065.1, read on the forward strand.
CAAGATGAAATTTTGCTGATCGCTAAGACTGTCAACTCAAAATTCGCCGAACTGGAAAGGGAAGTGCGCGCGCTTCATAGTTACGAGACACCCGAGATTGTCGCGGTTCCGTTAACGACCCTGTCAGAGCCGTATCTGCAATGGCTCAACGCGAGTGTGACGACAGATTGAGGATTGCGCTTTACTGGTCGCGATATTGATATTCGTCTGCGACGCTATTTGCAGGGTCAAGAAACGAACTCTGGCTGTCGACAATGATTTTGACAACCTCAGCAGGCGAATCGGTGAGATGCAGCCGCTTTAGATCTTCTTCGGTCAACTTTCCTTCTTTCAAACCAAAGTCGCGCACCCAGTCCAGCAGTCCTTCCCAATACTTGGTTCCGAAAAGTACCACCGGAAAGTTGCGAATCTTCTGTGTCTGGATCAACGTGAGCGCCTCGAATAGTTCGTCCAGCGTCCCAAAGCCGCCGGGAAAAATAATGAAGCCCAGGCTGTACTTCACGAACATCATCTTGCGAACGAAGAAGTATTTGAACTTCAGTCCGCGCGTTAGATATGGATTTGAGCTTTGTTCAAACGGCAGCTCGATGTTGCAGCCAATCGACAAACCGCCCGCTTCAAAGGCCCCGCGATTCGCCGCTTCCATGATGCCTGGACCACCGCCGGTAATAACTGCAAACCCAGCGCGTGCGAGCAGCGCCGCCGTCTCTTGCGCCGCGCCGTAATCAGGATCGTCGGCCTTGGTGCGGGCGGACCCAAAAATTGATACGCCGCGGGTCAGCGTGGCCAGCTCGTCGAATCCGGTAACGAATTCGCCCATGATACGAAACACGCGCCAGGTATCCGTGTGGGTAAACTCGTCGAGCCGCGGACTCTCGAGCAGTTGTTCGTCCTGCGTTGTGCCTGGTTTGTGCTCGTCTGGTTCTGGTTTGTCGCTCATCTCTATTCCTTAAACCGGCAAGTCTCAGTCGACGATTTTCTTGCCGCGGATTAACGCGGATTCACGCGAATCAGAAAATCTGTCAACCGCTTCGATCGCAACGGTTTTGCCCTGTTCTGCTGCTTTGCATATCCGCGTAAATCCGCGTTCATCCGCGGCTAATTCCGTTTCACATCCCCATGATACTGTAGCCGCAATCCACGTGGATGACCTCGCCGGTGATTGCGGAGGACATCGAACTGCAAAGAAAAACAGCGGTGCCGCCGACTTCGCGCGCTTCAACATTTCGTCGGAGCGCCGCGCGCTCGGCATGGTGCTTCAGCATAGTCGAAAAATCAGAGACGCCACGCGCTGACAGCGTTTGAATTGGACCAGCGCTGATAGCGTTGACGCGAATGTTGCGCGGGCCGAGATCGTTGGCTAGATAACGCGTGCTGGCTTCCAGCGCCGCTTTCGCAACGCCCATGACGTTATAGCCGGCGATAACTTTCTCCGCTCCGTAATAACTCATGCAAACGATGCTGCCGCCTTCGGTCATCAACGGCGCTGCTGCGCGCGAGAGTTGGACCAGCGAGTAAGCACTAATCTCCAGCGCAGTCACAAAAGCGTCGCGACTGGTATCGAGATATTCCCCGCCGAGAGCTTCACGAGGCGCGTAGGCGATGCTGTGGATCAGGAAATCAAGACGGCCAAACTCTTCCCCGACTCGTTTGAAGGTTGCGTCAACTTCGTCCTGCTTCGTTACGTCACACGGCAACAGAAGCGAGCCCGGCATAGCTTCATTAGTCAGGCCTTCAACGTTTTCCTTTAGCCTATCGCCTTGATAGGTGAAAGCCAGGCGCGCGCCGGCTTCATGGAGCGCCTGCGCCGTCGCCCAGGCGATTGAACGTTTGTTGGCAACACCGAAAATAATTCCTGTTTTGTCCTTGAGCATAGGTTCCGAAGTATCAATAAAGTCCGGTTAAAGAGCAAGCGAGGCGACCCGTACCAAATTAGTGCTTGAAATGGCGGACTCCGGTAAAAACCATCGCGATATGATTTTCATCGCAGGCAGCTATAACCTCCGTGTCGCGCATTGAGCCGCCGGGTTGGATGACCGACGTGATGCCATGCTTCGCCGCTTCGTCGATGCCGTCACGAAAAGGGAAGAAGGCATCCGAGGCGAGTACAGAACCCTTCACAGGCAATTGCGCGCGCATGGCGCCAAGCTTCACTGAATCAACTCGCGACATTTGTCCGGCGCCCACGCCAACCGTCTGCTCATCACGCGCGTAAACAATCGCATTCGATTTTGTATGTTTACAAACTGTCCAGGCGAAGAGAAGATCCCTAATTTCGTCCTCGGTGGGTTCTCGGCTGGTTACAACCTTCAGGTCTTCTCGCTTCAGCTTATGCGTGTCGGGTGTTTGGATCAGCATGCCGCCGGAAATTTGTTTGTACTCCAGACCTAAGCGGTTTTCGTGTTTGCGCACGCTCAAAACGCGCAGGTTCTTTTTTGTTTTCAAGACTTCAAGGGCGGCAGGTTCATAGTCAGGCGCGATGATTACTTCGCTGAAGATCTCAATGACTGCGCGCGCTGCTGCTTCGTCGACGTTGCGATTGAAGGCAATGATGCTGCCGAATGCTGAGGTGGGATCGGTTGCCAGCGCGCGGCGATAAGCCTCTTCAACCGTTTCACTGGTTGCAACTCCCGCCGGATTCGTATGTTTGATGATCGCGCACGTCAGCTCATCAAAATCGGAAACGAGTTGCCAGGCCGCGTCTGCGTCAACGTAGTTGTTGAATGACATTTCTTTGCCGGAGAGGAGATCGGCGGACGTGACGCCACCCTCTTCGAGTGTGTACAAGGCAGCAGCTTGATGCGGATTCTCTCCGTAACGGAGGTCCGTGATTTTAGTGAACCACTGACTAATGACTTCGGGTAACACACCTGGTTCAGTCCCTGTATCAAGCTTCCTGCCTTTCGCCGCAGCATATCTTTCGCGTACATACATCTGCGATTGACGGGCGTTGAAAAACTCAAAGATTGCGCTGTCGTAAGCGGACGTGTGCAGGAAAGCAGAAGCAGCCAGTTCTTCCCGCCCATCAAGGCTCAAAGCGCCTTCATGGCGCTGCATTTCGTCGATAAGCCGACTGTAATCAGTAGGCGAAACCACGACGGCAACGAAGTTAAAATTCTTTGCAGCCGAACGAATCATTGCTGGTCCACCGATATCGATTTGTTCGATAGCCTCAGCCAGCGTGACGTCTTCGCGTTTGATGGTTTCTGCAAACGGATAAAGATTAACAACAACCATGTCGATTGGTTCAATCCCGTGATCGCGCATTGCTCTCACATGATCCGCATTATCGCGAATTCCCAACAACGCGCCATGAATCTTCGGATGCAGCGTCTTGATGCGCCCGTCCATCATTTCGGGAAAGCCGGTCACGTCGGAAACGTCACGCACTTCGATGCCTGCATCGCGCAACGCTTTCGCAGTGCCGCCGGTGCTGATGATCTCAACATCAAAATCTTTAAGGACCCGCGCGAAGTCAACGATGCCGGTTTTGTCGGACACGCTGATGAGCGCGCGGCGAATCTTGCGCAACCCGATTTTGTCTTCTTCGGTCATTAGATAAGGGAAACTGTTTTGGATTTGAAAGACTTATTGTTTACAGAATCGTGCCGGTGGAAGCAAGTGTTCGCAAAGTGGGATAGACTTTAGTCTGTGTCCGCCAGCGCAGCACAGACTGAAGTCTATGCCACTACGGTTTCTTTGTTGGGGCTGGCGCGCTGAAGAACTCATGTTTTTGCGAATAACCGAAACCGCCAACTTGATACTCGACACCAGCCGGCAAACCGATCACCAGGCGATGCATGCGGCCGTCGTTAGATGTTTCTTTGGTGTAAAAGCCCAGCAGATACTGGCTCTTCAAGTCTTCTTCGATTGCCTTGAACACCGGAGACAAATCGAGATTCGCCTGGGACGCGAGCGGGGAAGCAGTGTTGCCAACGAGAAAATATTTACCGCCGGTTTTTTCAGCGACCTCGCGAAAGCCTTTGGCGGGCGTCCGTACTTTCAGCCGTCCATCGCTTGGGGTAAATAAAGGCAAGTGGATCACATAAAAAGTCACCTGATTTTTAAGCGCGGCTTCGATGACTGCGGCAGGCTTCACTACGCTCGCTGTGTCCAGTCCATCGCTAATCAAAATCACCAGCCGACGTTCGGAACGGATGTGCGGCAACGTTTCGAA
>DATNOG010000066.1:0-5035 GCA_035601415.1 Pyrinomonadaceae bacterium
TTTGCTTCGCTCGATTCATGAAGTGGACAAGAACGCTACGCAGATTTGGTTTGCGTTTTATCCGCTGTCGTTGTTCACGGCTCTGCAACAGGCCGAGGACAAAGATGGATTAGCGAAACAATTGTTGATGCAGGGCCACTATGAGCTCAAGGACCAGATCGATTCGTCGCACACGTTTCTTTACGGCCATCGTTATTGGCCGCAGGTCAAGAAAGCAGTAGCGGCTTTTGCCGACGCCTCCGACGCCGGTAACCAGACGCCACTATCGGATCAGATTCTGGTAGTAGCGCGCGAGACCGCCGCAATTGTGAATGTGGACGCATCGCTGCTGGTTGGCATCACTGCCGTTGCGTTCATGACAATTCAGCAGGCGGGGCTGGCCGAATTCAGAAAAGCGCCGGGCGCAATGCTGCTTGACAAAAAACACGCGAAGAAGTCGCTCAAGCAAATTCTCAGCAAGCGCGCGAAAGACGACAGCCAGGGACTACTTGGTTTTCTAAAAACGATCGATAAGAAATGGACTGTCACTTACGACGAGAACGACGCCGCAGCAAAATATAAAATGAACCACGATCAGGACATGGCCTGGGGAGCGTCGGAGGATCGCACGCGCAACTGGCGTGAGATCGATCCGCGCCGTCCTGAAGGTCCCATTCCGGTTGAATGCCGTTCGGCATCGTGCGGTACCTGTTGGGTGGGCGTGCTGGGTGGGGCGGAAAAACTTTCTGACGTGGCCGTGCGGGAAGGAAAGAAGATTAAAGAGTTTGGCTATATCGACACGACCGAACCTAAGCCGCTGATTCGACTTGCCTGCCAAGCCAAAACCTATGGCGCCGTTTCCATAGTCATTCCGCCGTGGAACGGAGTGTTTGGTAAGTATCTAAAATCCCGCAACGAAACCAAATAAGTTTACTAAGTTCTGATTTGCGTTCATCCGCGAAAATCCGCGGCCATATTTCTTTTATTGCTGCTTTAGCTTTCCACGACAGACCACTACCTGCTCGTCGCCCGGAGCCATAATGCCGGGTTGGCTGCTGACGGATTGAGAACGAATTGTGGTTTCGACTTGCAGCTCGCCGTCTGTGATCGCGGTCTCAGTGCCGATTCTGGCGCGACTTTGGGTTAGTGTCTCACCACTACTTCGTTCCGTAGAGAAACTCATGGTGTGGCTGACGCGATCGCTCGCGACCTCAAGTGCGTCGATCGTGATGCTGGTAACTCCGCCGCCGGGAGGAACGAACCTCAACGACTGTCCAACTTCAGTAAGTTCTACCGATCGCAAGCCGCCCTTCGTTTGATATTCGTAGATGGGATTCCCGGAGTCGGCGAACTTCATTGCCATTTCGATCTTATTGCCATCGTCGCAATTGGAAGTTCCAGTCCAGGTAGTTCCCGGCAGGGTTCCGGAACTTCGGCCTGAAGGTTTGCGCGGATTGTCAGGATCATCCGAATCAGTATTTGCCAGGTTCGAATTGTTGAGGCTCGACAAGCCAATCAACGCACCGCAGGCAATGCAACCGCCGAGCACAAGCACGAGTACGCCGATGACAGCTCCCAGGATGAGCCACTGCTTTTTGATTCCAGTTGCTTGCGGCGGTAGTGGCGGTTGCGGGAAGTTGTTCATATCCGACCTTTCTGGGTGTAGTCGGGCATCTTGTGTCCTGAGCGCCGCTAACATTACGCTCTGAGCAATGGACGGTCAATCAAAAGCAGTTGGTGACTCCAAAAGCGTTCGCCACGCATCACCACTTCTTTTTGTGCTTGCCGCGGCAGTGTTGTGGAGCACGGGCGGGCTCTTCATCAAGTGGGTCACGCTGTCCGGGCTCGAGCTGTCATTCGGTCGCTCGCTGCTGGCGGCAATTACGGTAGCCATCTTCACCCGTCGCGAAGGCTTTGGTTTGAACCTGGTCACCGGGCTGGCGTCGGTGCTTTACGCGGCCCTGTTGCTTCTCTTCGTTCTGGCAACAAAGGAAACCACAGCCGCCAATGCGATCTTCCTGCAATATACCGCGCCGGTCTATCTACTGATATTCGAACCGTTGTTCTACAAGGAAAAGTTTCGCTCGCGAGATCTGATCGTGGTGATCTTTTGCGTGGCGGGAATGTCGCTCTTTTTTGTCGGCAAATTAAGACCACAGGATGTGACGGGAAATTTTCTGGCACTAGGTTCCGGTCTTTGTTTCGCGTGCTATTTTCTCTTGCTGCGCCATGCCAAGGCGCGCGCCGTCAACCGCGCGTCATCAGTCATCTATGGCAATCTCCTGCTGGTCATCATAGCCGCGCCCGCGGCGTTGAAAGTGCTGCCGCACATTTCCAAAGCCGATGCGGTTGGCATTGTCTACCTTGGCGTAGTGCAAATCGGAATCGCCTATACGTTGTTCACAGTGGCGATGGCGCGCGGCGTTCGTTCGCTTGATGCGGGCATCGTTGGCTACGTTGAGCCGGTGCTGAATCCTATCTGGGTTTTCCTGGCAATTGGCGAGCGGCCAGCATCGTGGGCCATCCTGGGTGGCGCGATTATTGTCGTTGCAGTGGTCTGTCACATGCTGCGCGAGGCGCGCAGGGGCAAGCAGCGGGTTGATCTCGCTTGAGAAAAATCTATCCGCAGATTACGCAGATTTCACAGATTAGAATGAACAGAGTATCCGAAGTTAATAGGCGCGCGGTGTGGATCTAAGAGGCAACGAGGTGAAGCAATGGTTCGCGAATCGTTTCTATTTCTGCGTAATCTGCGGATGAACCTTCTTACTCACCTTCGGCGCGCTTTTTTGCAGCCGCCGCGAGTGCCGCAAGGCGCTGCACTTTCTGTTCGAAAGTTTCACCAGCTACTGGACCAGTATCCTTCACACCGCCGTAAGTCAAGCGCAACATGAGACTGCGATCAGCCTGGCCCGTTGGTTTGTGCGCTGCGGTTGCAGCAGGAGTTGCGGAAACTGGTGGAGCAGCGGGCGCAACAACCGCATCTGCGGGCGCCGTGTCTGTTGTAGCTTCCTCAGGCGCAAGTTGAGACGCCGCTTCAGTCGCAGATGCTGTGGGAGCGACTGGACCACCACCCTCTTCAGTGCGCCGCTTTGCTCCCGCTGACACCGCCTTTAGCCGCGCAACCTTCTGTTCAAAAGTTTCGCCTGCCACCGGCCCGCCATCTACCACTCCTGAATAAGTAGACCGGTGCATCAACTGCCGGTTTGGTTCAGCGTCGGCTTTAGCAGCGGGTTTCGCCGCCGCCGGAGTCGCAGGTTTTGCAGCAGCAGGTGCAGGCGCCTTCGCGGCAGAAGGTGCTAAAGCTGGCGCTGCCGGGGAAGTCGCAGGCTTCGCGGCCGGGGCGTGCGCGGCAGTAGTCTCCATGACAAACACTCCACGCGCGTCTTTCTTAATCACCGGTAACGTGCCGCCGGCAGCTTGTAATAGTGCCGACAATTCTGCTTCGACAAAACGATGTTGCTTTTGCGGATCGCGCACATGGCCCAGCGGCGGCCCCATGTAATACGTGCCACAGGTCTGGCACTTGAACAACACGTCATCACCACGCAGATGGACCTCGGCAGGCTCGCCCGCCGTCTTCAACTGTTTGAGGTGACCCCAGCAGGGTTTCCCCTTCTCATTTTTCTCGTTGCAGACGGTCTGCGCGTTGGTGATTCTTTTGGGAACCGGCGCAGTGGTTGCCGTTGACACGTGTTTGTCTGAACTTGCTTCCGAGGCAGTTGCTGTCATAAGCGATATGTTGCTGCGCGAATCGTTGGAGTGCTTGCAGCACGAATCTTACCTAGTTGAGCAAATCGGCGTCAATGAAGAGAGCTAACTGCTCCAGAAATTCCGCCGTGCTATGCTGAGCGGAAATGTTGAAGGATCTGGTTGGCGCCATCTGGCGACGAATACCTGGTAGGCTGAAGTACTGGGCAGTCCGATTCACGCAGCCGCGTTTCACGGTAACTGCTGCAGCGATCGTTAGCGACGATGCGGGTCGGGTATTGCTGCTGCATCATCGTTTTCGTCCCGGCTCTGGTTGGGGAATCCCGGGCGGTTTTGTTGAGCAAGGCGAGCAACCCGAAGCGGCACTGCGACGCGAGCTGCGGGAAGAAGTGGGACTGAAAATCAAGGATCTGGAATTACTTAGTACGCGCGCATTCAAAAGAGCGAAGCAAATTGAGATCGTTTTTCGTTGCCGTGCGCTGGGCGAGACCGACCAGTTGAGTTTTGAAATTAAGAGAGCGGCCTGGTTTTATCCGCACGAATTGCCAAAGGAGTTGCCGGCGGATCAGGCGCACTTGATAAAACTCGCGCTCGCTGATGGAGCAGAAACGCACGATTGATGTATGCTGTCGGGCGAAAAACAAAAGTGCCGAGTACTGAGTTCTGAGTACTGAGTTTAGGTTTATTGCTCAGCACTCAATACTCAGAACTCAGTACTCATTTCTTGGCCGGGAGAAGAAAATGGTTGACCTGATTCCGTCGTCTGACACCGTAATGCAGATTCTGAAGCGCACCGGTGCTTTCCGCGAAGGCCACTTCGTTTATCCCAACGGCAAGCATTCGCCACATTATTTTCAGATGCCGCTCGCCTTTCGTTACTACGACACCGCGCGTGTGTTGGCCGTCGCCTTGAGCAGAAAGTTTCGCATCGATCGCGATGTCTCCAGCCAGTTACCAAAGGTTTCGATTATCAGTCCCAGCTCCGGCGGGATTCCGGTCGCCTTTGGCGTGCGCGACGCATTGAGTGCTGAGCAGATCTACTGGGCCGAGCAGGAAGGCGGCAAGCGAATGTTTCGGCAGTACATCAATAAGGGTGAAGTGAACCCCTGCATCGTCGTGGACGATATCATCCGCAGCGGCCAGGCGATCGAAGAAACGGTGGCGCTGGTGGAATCGCTAGGCTCAAACATTATCGGCTGCGGCGCGATCGTGCGCTTTAACTCAGCGCCCGACACGGTGAAGAATGTGCCCATTAAATCGCTGGTCACCTTTGATGCGCAGATGTACGACAGCGGCGCTGCCTGCGCCGACTGCAAGAGAGATGCGCCCATCGAGCATGTTCGTT